>NZ_VIDT01000419.1 GCF_006519715.1 Ideonella azotifigens | reverse complement strand
TGCGTGAATTCCTGATCGACTGTCTTTCCCGCTGTCCGACCGCGCGGCGCTCGTCCCGCCGCGCTTCGTCTGACAGTTCACCGGGAGCTTGTGCCGGCGCGCTCGCGCCACGCCTGGCCTGAGTTCCCACCGGCGCGGTCTGCTGCGCCGGCTGTTGTCGTTGTCTGGCCGTCTGCAAAACACCGCAGGCGCAGCCGCTGCATTGCCGTTTTTTCTGTATTCCCAACCCTATCCACTGCCAACGGAGCACGCCATGTCCACCTCTGCTTCTTCCAAGACCTTTCAAAAATTTTCCCGCCGCCCCACGGCCATGGTGCTGACTTCGCTGACCGCCGCGCTGGCGCTGGGCGCCGCCGCGCTGATGACGGCCCATACCGCTGAAGCCGAATCGCCGGCAGCCGCGCCGCCCGCGGTGCCGGTCTCGGTCGCCACCGTCGTCAAGCAGGACGTGGCCGCCTGGGAAGAATTCTCCGGACGTGTCGAGGCGGTGGACAAGGTCGAGCTGCGCTCGCGCGTCTCCGGCACGGTGCTGGCGGTGCACTTCCGCGAAGGTGCGCTGGTGAATGCCGGCGACCTGCTGGTGACCATCGACCCGGCGCCGTACGCCGCCGAGGTGGACCGCGCCGAGGCCCAGGTGCTGGCCGCCCAGGCCCGCGTGGGCTATACCCGCAGCGAAAGCGAGCGGGCCGGCCGGCTCTGGCAGGAACAGGCAATTGCCCAGCGCGAGCTGGACGAGCGCCAGAACGCCGCCCGCGAAGCCGATGCCAACCTGCGCGCCGCACAAGCCGCGCTGCAGACCGCCAAGCTCAGCCTGAGCTACACGCAGGTGCGCGCACCCGTGGCCGGCCGCGTCGGCCGCAAGGAAGTCACCGTGGGCAACCTGGTGGCCGCAGGTCCGGGCGCGCCGGTGCTGACCACGCTGGTCTCGGTCAGCCCGATCTACGCCAGCTTCGACGTTGACGAAGCCACCGTCAGCAAAGCCCTGGCCAGCCTGCCGGGCGGCACGGCGCAACGCGGCCAGCTCGAACGCATTCCGGTGCAGATGAAGACCGGGCTGGGCGGCACGGGCGAAAAAGCCATCGAAGGCAAGCTGCAGCTGATCGACAACCAGGTCGACGCGAAGAGCGGCACGGTGCGCGTGCGCGCGGTGTTCGACAACGCCGACGGCGCGCTGCTGCCGGGCCAGTTCGCGCAGCTGCGCCTGGGCCAGGTCAAGGCCACCTCGGCGCTGCTGGTCAACGAACGCGCGGTCGGCACCGACCAGAACAAGCGCTACGTGCTGGTGGTTGGTGCGGACCACAAGGTCGCCTACCGCGAGGTCTCGCTGGGCGCCGCGGTGGACGGGCTGCGCATCGTCACCGCCGGGCTGAAGGCCGACGAGAAGGTCGTCGTCAACGGGCTGCAGCGGGTTCGCCCGGGCTCGCTGGTGCAGCCGCAGGAAGTGCCGATGAACGCCAAGGCCGAGCTGCAGGCCAAGAAGAACAACACCGCAGGTGAGCCGTCGTGATGCACATGCCAGTGCACACGCGCCCCGCCATGCAGAGGAACCTCTTTCAGGACACCCCATGAACTTGTCCAAGTTTTTCATTGACCGGCCCATCTTTGCCGGCGTGCTCTCGCTGCTGATCTTCCTCGGCGGCCTGATCGCGGTGCGCGGCCTGCCGATCTCGGAATACCCCGAGGTCGTGCCGCCGTCCATCGTCGTGCGTGCCACCTACCCCGGCGCGAACCCCAAGGTCATTGCCGAGACGGTGGCCACACCGATCGAAGAACAGATCAACGGCGTCGAAGGCATGCTCTACATGAGCAGCCAGGCGACGACCGACGGCCTGATGACGCTGACCGTCACCTTCAAGCTCGGCACCGACCCCGACAAGGCCCAGCAGCTGGTGCAGAACCGCGTGGCCCGGGCCGAGCCGCGCCTGCCGGAAGAGGTGCGCCGCCTGGGCATCACCACCGTCAAGAGCTCGGTCGACCTGACCATGGTGGTGCACTTGCTGTCGCCCACCGGCCGCTACGACATGACCTACCTGCGCAACTACGCGGTGCTCAACGTCAAGGACCGCCTCGCGCGCGTCCAGGGCGTGGGCGACGTGCAGCTGTTCGGCTCGGGCGACTACGCGATGCGCGTCTGGCTGGACCCGCAGAAGGTGGCCAACCGTGGCCTGTCGGCAAGCGACGTGGTGGCCGCGATCCGCGAGCAGAACGTGCAGGCTGCCGCTGGCGTGGTCGGCGCATCGCCTGGCCTGCAAGGCATTGACGTGCAACTGCCGGTCAACGCGCAAGGCCGGCTGCAGACCGAAGACGAGTTCGGCGACATCATCGTCAAGACCGGCAACGGCGGCGAGGTGACCCGGCTGCGCGACATTTCGCGCATCGAGATGGGCGCGGCGGACTATTCGCTGCGCTCGCTGCTGGACAACAAGGACGCGGTGGCGGTGCCCATCTTCGCCGCGCCAGGGTCCAACGCGATTGCCATCTCCGACGGCGTGCGCGCCACCATGGCCGACCTGAAGGCCGCGATGCCCGAAGGCCTGACCTACGAGATCGTCTACGACCCGACGCAGTTCGTGCGTGCATCCATCGAATCGGTGGTGCACACGCTGCTCGAAGCCATCGCGCTGGTGGTGCTGGTCGTGATCCTGTTCCTGCAGACCTGGCGCGCGTCCATCATCCCGCTGCTGGCCGTGCCGGTCGCGGTGGTCGGCACCTTTGGCGTGATGCATGTGTTCGGCTTCTCGATCAACGCGCTGAGCCTGTTCGGCCTGGTGCTGGCCATCGGCATCGTGGTGGACGACGCCATCGTCGTGGTCGAGAACGTCGAGCGCAACATCGAAGGCGGGCTCTCGCCACGCGAGGCCACCTACCGTGCAATGCGCGAAGTCTCCGGTCCCATCATCGCCATCGCGCTGGTGCTGGTCGCCGTGTTCGTGCCGCTGGCCTTCATCACCGGTTTGACCGGCCAGTTCTACCGCCAGTTCGCGCTGACGATTGCCATCTCCACCGTGATCTCGGCGATCAACTCGCTGACGCTGTCGCCCGCATTGGCTGCCTTGCTGCTGAAGGGCCATGACGCACCGAAGGACTGGCTGACCCGCGGCATGGACCGTGTGCTGGGCCGCTTCTTCCGCGGCTTCAACCGCCTGTTCCAGCGCGGCTCCGAGCGCTACAGCGTGGGCGTGAAGGGTGCGATCTCGCGCAAGGCGGTGATGCTGGGCATCTACGCGCTGCTCGCGGTCGCCACCGTCGGCCTGTTCCAGCTGGTGCCCAAGGGCTTCGTGCCGGCGCAGGACAAGCAGTACCTGATCGGCTTCGCCCAGCTGCCGGACGGCGCCACGCTGGACCGCACCGAGGACGTGACCCGTCGCATGGACGACATCGTGATGAAGCAGCCCGGTGTGGAGCATGCGATCACCTTCCCTGGCCTGTCGATCAACGGCTTCACCAACAGCTCGAACTCCGGCATCGTCTTCGTGGCGCTGAAGGACTTCGACCAGCGCAAGGACCCGTCGCTGTCCGCCGGTGCCATCGCCGGTTCGCTGAACCAGCAGTTCGGCCAGATCCAGGACGCCTTCATCGCCATCTTCCCGCCGCCGCCGGTGCAGGGCCTGGGCACCACCGGTGGCTTCAAGCTGCAGCTGGAAGACCGCGCCTCGCTGGGCTTCGACGCGCTGGACGCCGCGCAGAAAGCCTTCATGGCCAAGGCCTACCAGACGCCTGAACTCGCCGGGATGTTCTCCAGCTGGCAGGTCAACGTGCCTCAGCTCTATGCCGACATCGACCGCACCAAGGCCCGCCAGCTCGGCGTGCCGGTCACCTCGGTCTTCGAGACGCTGCAGATCTACCTGGGCAGCCTGTACGCCAATGACTTCAACCGCTTCGGCCGCACGTACTCCGTGCGGGTGCAGGCAGATGCTGCGTTCCGCGCGCGGCCCGAAGACATCGGCACGCTGAAGGTGCGTTCGACCACGGGCGAAATGGTGCCGCTGTCGGCATTGCTGAAGGTCGTGCCGACCTTTGGCCCGGAACGCGCGATGCGCTACAACGGCTTCCTGACCGCCGACATCAACGGCGGCGCCGCACCGGGCTACTCGTCCGGCCAGGCGCAGGACGCGATCAAGCGCATTGCCGCCGAAACGCTGCCGCCCGGCATCAGCTACGAGTGGACCGACCTGACCTACCAGGAAATCCTGGCCGGCAACTCCGCCGCGCTGATCTTCCCCATCGCCATCCTGCTGGTGTTCCTGGTGCTGGCTGCGCAGTACGAAAGCCTGACGCTGCCGCTGGCCATCTTGCTGATCGTGCCCATGGGCCTGCTGGCCGCGATGACGGGCGTGTGGCTCACCAAGGGCGACAACAACGTCTTCACGCAGATCGGCCTGATGGTGCTGGTGGGCTTGAGTGCGAAAAACGCGATCCTGATCGTGGAGTTCGCACGCGAGCTGGAGTTCGCCGGCCGAACGCCGATCCAGGCCGCGATCGAAGCCAGCCGGCTGCGCCTGCGCCCCATCCTGATGACCTCGATGGCCTTCGTGATGGGTGTGCTGCCCCTGGTGCTGGCGACCGGTGCTGGCGCCGAGATGCGCCATGCGATGGGCGTTGCGGTGTTCGCCGGGATGATCGGCGTGACGGCCTTCGGCATCTTCCTGACCCCGGTGTTCTACGTGCTGCTGCGCCGCATGACCGGCAACCGCCCGTTGAAGCAGCACGGCGAAGTGCCGCATGACGTGGAGCCGTTGCTGGAACCTGGCATGCATGGTGGTGCGCCGTTGCACCCGCAAGTGGCAGCGCCCCGACACGAGCATGAGTAACTGATGCACCCGGTCTCACGATTGCGTGAGACCACCCGCCGGGCGGGTTGCTCGGCCGCCTTGGGGCGGCCCGGCGCCGGCTCCGTGAGAAATTTGGAGATTCCAATGAGAAACCTCTTTTCGCTTGCCTCGAAGCGCTCGCTGACGCCGCTGCTTGCCGCCTTGGTGCTGGCCGGTTGCGTCTCGGCGCCCGCTGTCGATCCGGCC
>NZ_VIDT01000418.1 GCF_006519715.1 Ideonella azotifigens | reverse complement strand
CACGGGCTCGGTGTCGGCCCAGCCGATGCAGGCGTCGGTGATGGAGACGCCGGTCTTCAGTGGCTGACCGGCGACCAGGTCCTGCCGGCCTTCTTCGAGGTGGCTTTCGATCATCACGCCGGTGATGCGGTGGTCGCCAGCCGCGATCTGCGCGGCCACGTCCTCGCCGACGTTGATCTGCCGGCGGTGCTGCTTCTCGGAGTTGGCATGCGAGAAGTCGATCATGACCTGCTCGCGCAGCCCGCTCTTGCGCAGCACTTCGCACGCGGCCTGCACATGCTCGGCGCCGTAGTTGGGCTGCTTGCCGCCGCGCAGGATGACGTGGCAATCGGCATTGCCGCGGGTCTCGAAGATGGCGGCCTGGCCCATCTTGGTCATGCCCATGAAGGCATGCGGCGCGGCGGCGGCAACGATGGCGTCGGACGCGACTTTCACGCCACCATCGGTGCCGTTCTTGAAGCCCACCGGGCAGGACAGCCCGGAGGCCAGCTGGCGGTGGCTCTGGCTCTCCGTCGTGCGTGCGCCAATGGCGCCCCAGGAGACCAGGTCGGCGATGTACTGCGGGCTCAGCAGGTCCAGGAACTCGGTGCCTGCCGGCAGGCCCAGCGCGGCCACGTCCAGCAGCAGCTGGCGGGCGCGGCGCAGGCCTTCGTTGATGCGGAAGCTGCCATCCAGCCGGGGGTCGTTGATGTAGCCCTTCCAGCCCACCGTCGTGCGCGGTTTCTCGAAGTAGACGCGCATGACGATCTTCAGCTCGCCGGCCAGTTCGTCGGCCAGCACGCGCAGCTTGCGTGCATAGGCCAGCGCCTGCTCGTGGTCGTGGATGGAGCACGGACCGACGACGACGATCAGCCTGTCGTCCTCGCCGGAAAGCACCGCGGCCAGCTGGTTGCGGGCCTGCTCGACCACCGCTTGCGCCGCAGCCGGTGCCGGCATGTCGTCCAGCAGCAAGGCGGGCGAAATCAGCGGGCGGACCGCGCCGATGCGCAGGTCGTCGACCCGCGTGGTGTCGTGGGTGGCGGGCGGGGGCAGCAAGGAATCGCCGCCCACTTCGTGATCATGCTGCCAGTCATCGGGACGGTTCAACGCGGGCTCCTGTGGGCTTGGCCGGAAAAGCCTGCGATTATCCCCGCCGGCCCAGCGCCGTGCGGCACGCGGCACACTGGGCCCCAGAACGAGCGGCCCACGGGCCTTCGTCTTTTGTCACAGCAGACTTTCTCCGTCTCGCTGTTTTTTTACTTCAGGAGCCTCAGCGTGATCCTCGAACTCGCGGACATCCGCATCCATCCGGGCCAGCAGGCCGCTTTCGAAGCGGCCATCCAGACAGCCCTCAGCACGGTGATCAGCAAGGTGGAAGGCGTGCAGCGCTTCAACGTTCACCGCGGCATTGAGAGTGCAGAGCGCTATGTGCTGCAGATCGTCTGGGACACGCTGGAAGCGCACACCGTGGGCTTTCGCCAGTCGCCGGCCTTCGCCGACTGGCGTGCCATCGTCGGCCCGTTTTTCGCCGGCCCGCCCACGGTCGAGCACTTCGAGCTGGTCACGCAGTCCTGAACGGAAACGGCCCTAGGCGCTGGCCAGGGCCGTGGCGCTGACGCGCTGTGCCAGCCAGCGCGAGAAACGGCCGGTTTGCTGGGCGTACTCCGCGTCGAGCGCGGCCCGGCTGCTCACCGCCTGGGTGTGCAGCGCTGTCAGGCAGCCCACCGGGTCCGGTAGCAGCGTGTCGAACAGGTAGTCCACCAAGGCTTCGGGCGAGTCCAGCACCGGCAGCGTCCACAGGTGGGCCAGGCCTTCTGCGCCGGACGGGGTTGTCAGCACCGGTTTGCCGAAGGACAAGGGCTCCACGGTCTTGATCTTCAGGCCGGTGCCGCCCACCATCGGGTTCAGCGCCAGGTCGATCGCGTCGTAGAAACCACCCAGCTCTTTGACGAAGCCGATGTTGACCAGCCCCGGCATCTCGCGCACATGGCGGCAGATGCCACCCGCGACAGCGACCTGGAACGGCAGCACTGGCGCCTTGCGCGCCAGCGCGGCAACAAAGGCCTGCATGCTGCGCACATTCCAGTCGTTGCCACTGCCCACGTAACCCAGCCTCAGCCGCGGCACCTGCGCCGGCGGCTCGAATGGGCGAACCTGCGCTTCCACATAAGGCAGGTACAGCACATGACGATGCCCACGCGCCGCCATTTCCTGCGCCTCGCCGCGCTGGATCGCCAGCACCGCGTCCGCCATGCGGAACGCACTGTCTTCCTCGGCCAGCGTGGTGCTGAACCAGCTCGGCTTCATGCCCGCACGACGGTATTTTTCGCTGCGCTCGGCAAACAGGTCGTGGCTGTCCAGTACCTTGACGACCTCGGAGCCGAAGCCTTTCAGCAAGGGCGCATACCAGACGTAGTTGACGTGCACCACCTGGTAGCCGCGCAGGCGGTGCATCTCCTGGCAGACCTGCGCCAGCGCCGGGTCATACCAGTCAGACAACAGCGCGAAATGGCCCTCGCGAATGCGCTTGGACGCCCGCGAAGCCAGCACCTGGACTCGGCCGAACTCGGCCTGCATGGCCTGCGAGAGCCCTGCGTCCAGCCCCTCCTCGTTGTGATAGACGAGGTCGATCTCGTAACCCAGCCGGCGATAGACG
This sequence comes from Ideonella azotifigens, assembly GCF_006519715.1. GTDB lineage: Bacteria > Pseudomonadota > Gammaproteobacteria > Burkholderiales > Burkholderiaceae_C > Ideonella > Ideonella azotifigens. Next base: position 2,395 of record NZ_VIDT01000418.1, on the reverse strand, counting down.
CCGACCAGCTGCATGATGCGCCGCGAGTTGCCCTGGTCAGCCGGCATCAGGCGGTTGAAGGTCACGAGCAGGACACGCGGCCGCTGCACTGTCATGGCTGCAGCTCCAGGCTGAATTCGGCGGCGCCGATGTCACAGAAGTCGTCAGGTGGCAAGGCTGTCGGGGGCAAGGTCAGGTGCAGCAAGGCCTGCCCGCCAGGCTTGGCCGCCGGGAACGTGAAATCCACCAGCGCGCCGTGCTCGGTGTAGTGGACCGCGGCCGGCGGCAGGTCCAGGCCCTGAAACGCGGCATGCAGATCGTCGATGCGGCTGCGCACATTGCGCAGCAGCAGCCGTGCGCGATTCGCCCCCGCCCAGGGCAGGACCACGCTGGCTTCGCCGCGCGGCCCGAACACGGCGCGATCCTGCACCAGCACATGGTGCAGCATGGGCTCGGCCAGCGTGGCAATGCAATTCACCGCGACCGGGCGGAACTGCAGGCGCGGGCATGCCCCTGACTCCGAGGCCTGCAAAGAGAGGCCTGCCGGTGCGCGGCCCGCCGAGGCCGCCAGCAAACGCCTGGCCAGCGACAGCTCATAGCCCGCTTCGAGCCGCAATGCCTGCCCTGCCGCCGCCAGCGGACGGCCCACCAGCAGCCGCCAGCCCCTGGGCGCGGGCAAGGCCAGCCACTGACGCGACGCGCCCTCGACACTTTCCCAAGCCGGCAGGTCCTCCTTGCCGGCGACGAGCCAGGGTTGATCGAACCGAAGCTGGGCCATCAAGGGCTGAAGGGCCTGCAGCGATTCGGCACGGTGGGGCAGAACAAGCACGCCGAGTGCTGCGCGGCGCACCAGTTCCAGCGCTTCGCCAGCGCGCTTGTCCAGGCCCAGGCGAAGGCGGGTCGCCGGCAGGCGATGCGCAGCGGCATGGAAGTCCGCCCACGGCGACTGGTGAGGCTGCAACCACGTGGTGGGCAGGCCCTGCTCCAGCACCGGCAGCCAGCGGTGGTCCTCGTGCACGACCACGGCCGGCCCGGCGGTGGTGGCCGCGGGCACCAATGCGGCGGCGATCAGGTCCAGCCAGGCTTCAGCGCTGCTCAAGATCCGGCCCCCACGGTCGGTGCAGGAGCCGCGCCCACGGGCTGCGCCATGCGCCACGACTGATCCAGCCAATCGCGCAGGCCCGGGTAGAGCAGCGCGGGCGCCAATGCCTGTTGCCGCGTGGCCTCTTCGGCTTGCCGACTCGCGCGGGCAGCCGCGGTGTCACCCTGCCACTGGCGGAAGGCGCGCAAGATGCCTTCGACCAGTGCCGGCACACAGGGTCCGCCCACCGGCACCGTCCGGACCTGAGGCGACTGGAACTCGGGGTAGGCGCCGATGTCGACAGTCAAAACCTGCCCGCCACCCAGTGCCGCGCGCGGCAGGATGCCGGACGACTCGCCATAGGTCGGGTAGCGCAGCACGAAGGACAGGTCCGCACGACCGAGCAGCACGTCGAGTTCCTCTGCGTCCAGGTAACCACTGACCTCGGGGCCATCACCCTCGGGCCACCAGGCGGCAATGCGCTGCGACACCGGGTATTCATCGGCCCGCTCCTCGCCAGCCAACAGCAGCTGGCTGCCAGGGCACTGCGCCTGGACCTGGCGAAAGGCAGCCAGCACTTCGTAAAGCATCTTGTTGCCGGTCAGAAAGCCCGGCACCAGCATCAGGAACGCATCCGCCGAGACGCTGAACTTCGCCAGCACCTCGGCGCGACGATCCGCCGGCAGGGTTGGCGGTGGCAGCACGAAGTGCGGCATGCGCAGCAACGGGCGCCCCTGCTCGGCGCCCAGCGGCAGACCGTGAACCGCCCCACGCAGGCGGCGCTCGGCATAGCGTGTGTGCACCATCAGGCCCTGCCCGGAGCCGACCACTCGGCGAAGCATCAGGCACTCCTGGTACAGCAAGCCGGGCGTGCTGTGCAGCGCGCCGTCACGCTGCAGGAACTCACCGGGAATTGCATGACCCTCTTCCGCCAGCCAATGCCCGAACAGGCTGTCGGCCCGGGCGCGCTGCAATGCCAGTTGGTGCAGGTAGAACAAGGACACGTCGTGCACGATCACTGCGCCGGGGAAGGCGCGAAGGTGATCGAGCATGTAGACGCAGTCGCCGTTGTTGCCGAGGTTGAACAGCGTCTGCGCTGCGGGGTCGGGCTGAAGAGCAAGGAATTGCGCCTCGCTGAGCACCGTGATCGGCAGCGCGGCCAGCGCCTGCTGCGCGTCCGGCAGAAGCCGGGCCTGTGTCACGGTGTGCAGGTCGAAGTCCTGCGCCAACAGGGCCAGGTACTCGACCAGGTAGTCGGCCAGGCCGTTGCGCTGCGGTGGCAGCGGCGAAAACACGTACAGGCGGCGACGAGCGCGCAACACGCTCGCTTCAGCG
>NZ_VIDT01000417.1 GCF_006519715.1 Ideonella azotifigens | reverse complement strand
CCTACAACCCGGTGTTCCTGGCCCATGTGTTGATCTCGCCGGCCGGCGCGACGCTGTTCGTCGGCAGCGGCAAGGCCGACGCCGCGCTGGCGGCCAAGCTGGCCAGCGAAGGTTTCCAGCTGGCCGACTATGCCCAAGCCGCCGCCGCGCTGGCCAAGCTGCCGGCCGGCAGCACGCTGCTGATGGACCCCAGGCGTGTCACGCTGGGCCTGCGCGAAGCCGTGCCGGCCAGCGTCGCGGTGATCGAGGCCATCAACCCCAGCACGCTGGCCAAGAGCCGCAAGACAGCCGAGGAAGCTGCCTTCATCCGCCAGGCCATGGCCGAGGACGGTGCGGCGATGTGCCACTTCTACGCCTGGTTCGAGGCCGCGCTGGCCCGTGGCGAGCGCATCACCGAGCTGACCATCGACGAAAAGCTGAGCGGCGAGCGCGCCAAGCGCCCGGGCTTCGTCGGCCTGTCCTTCCCGGTCATCGCCGGCTACAACGCCAACGGCGCCATGCCGCACTACCGCGCCACGCCCGAATCGTTCGCCCCCATCGAAGGCAACGGCCTGCTGCTGATCGACTCCGGCGGCCAGTACAAGGGCGGCACCACCGACATCACCCGCGTCTGGCCGGTCGGCACCATCACCGCCGAGCACAAGCGCGACTACACGCTGGTGCTCAAGGGCACGCTGCAGCTCAGCCGCGCGCGTTTCCCAGAAGGCACGATGAGCCCGATGCTGGACGCTCTGGCACGCGCGCCGCTGTGGGCCGAGAGCATGGAGTACGGCCACGGCACAGGCCACGGCGTGGGCTACTTCCTGAACGTGCACGAAGGCCCGCAAAGCATCAGCAAGGCCGTGCCGGACGCCCACATGGCCATGCGCGCCGGCATGATCACCTCCATCGAACCCGGGCTCTACAAGCCCGGCCGCCACGGCATCCGCATCGAGAACCTGGTGCTCAACGTGCCGGCGCCCAGCAGCGAGTTCGGCGAATTCCTCGAATTCGAGACGTTGACGCTGTGCCCCATCGACACCCGCTGCATGGACTTCGACCTGCTGCGCGCGGACGAGATCGACTGGTTGAACCAGTACCACGCGATGGTGCGCGAGCGCCTGTCGCCGCTGGTGGATGGCGATGCGCTGGCCTGGCTGGTCAAGCGCACCGAGCCGATCCAGGCGACCTGAGCCCCTGCGCCAGTCACCCAGCAAAAAGCCACCCCAGGTACCCAAGGGTGGCTTTTTTCGTGGAGGCCCGGAGGCCTTGAGAAACCTTACTTGAGCGCCTTGAAGCGCAGGCGGTGCGGCTTGGCGCCTTCTTCGCCCAGGCGCTTCTTCTTGTCGGCTTCGTACTCCTGGTAGTTGCCGTCGAAGAAGAACCACTGCGAATCGCCTTCGCAGGCCAGGATGTGGGTGCAGATGCGGTCCAGGAACCAGCGATCATGGGAAATGATCATGGCCGAGCCGGCGAATTCCAGCAGCGCGTCTTCCAGCGCACGCAGGGTTTCGACGTCCAGGTCGTTCGACGGTTCGTCCAGCATCAGCACGTTGCCGCCCTGGGCCAGGGTCTTGGCCAGGTGCAGGCGGCCACGTTCACCGCCGGAGAGGCTGCCCACCAGCTTCTGCTGGTCATTGCCCTTGAAGTTGAAGCGGCCCAGGTAGGCCCGGCTGGGCATCACGAACTTGCCGACGGTGATGTTGTCCAGGCCGCCGGAAACGTCCTGCCACACGGTCTTCTCGGCTGCCAGGCCCTCGCGGCTCTGGTCCACGAAAGCCAGCTGTGCGGTCTTGCCGGTCTTCACTTCGCCCGAATCCGGCTGCTCGACGCCCTGGATCATGCGGAACAGCGTGGACTTGCCGGCACCGTTCGGGCCGATGATGCCGACGATGGCGCCCGCAGGCACCTTGAAGCTCAGGTTGTCGATCAGCACGCGGTCGCCAAAGCTCTTCGAGACATTGGTGAACTCAATGACTTCATTGCCCAGGCGCTCGGCCACCGGAATGAAGATTTCGTTCGTCTCGTTGCGCTTCTGGTATTCGACGTCGCTCAGCTCCTCGAAACGGGCCAGGCGCGCCTTGCTCTTGGCCTGGCGGCCCTTGGCGTTCTTGCGCACCCATTCCAGCTCCTGCTTCAAGGCCTTGGCGCGGGCGTCTTCGGACTTCTGCTCGGCTTCCAGGCGCTTGCCCTTGCCGTCCAGCCAGTCGGAGTAGTTGCCCTTGTACGGGAAGCCCTGGCCACGATCGAGTTCGAGGATCCACTCGGCCGCGTTGTCGAGGAAGTAGCGATCGTGGGTGATGGCCACCACGGTGCCGGAGAAGCGCTTGAGGAACTGCTCCAGCCAGTCCACCGATTCGGCGTCCAGGTGGTTGGTCGGCTCGTCGAGCAGCAGCATGTCCGGCTTGGACAGCAGCAGGCGGCACAGCGCCACGCGGCGCTTTTCACCGCCGGACAGCGGGCCGATCTTGGCTTCCCAGGGCGGCAGGCGCAACGCGTCGGCGGCAATGTCCAGCAGGTGATCGGTGTTCTCGCCACCCGAAGTGGCGATGATGGCTTCCAGCTCGGCCTGCTCGGCGGCCAGCGCGTCGAAGTCGGCGTTTTCTTCGCCGTAGGCAGCGTAGACCTCGTCCAGGCGCTTCTGCGCGGCAATGGCACCGCCAATGCCCTCTTCCACCGCCTCACGCACGGTCTGGTCCGGATTCATCACCGGCTCCTGCGGCAGGTATCCGATCTTCAGGCCCGGCATCGGCACGGCTTCGCCTTCGATGTCCTTGTCCAGGCCCGCCATGATCTTCAGCAGCGTGGACTTGCCCGAGCCGTTCAGGCCCAGCACGCCGATCTTGGCGCCGGGGAAGAAGGACAGCGAGATGTCCTTCAGGATGTGACGCTTCGGCGGCACGATCTTGCCGACGCGGTTCATGGTAAAGACGTATTGCGCCATTTGCGGTCCCGATGACGGCCCTTGCTGGAAGGGCGAAGCCATCTCCCGTGGCCGACAGGGCCTGCCAGGAGTGGCGGAGAAAAGGAGGTGCTGCCGCCCGGTCCGCCGGGGCGGACCCGGAGCGGTGCACGGCAATGCAGTGCAGCAAAACGCGATTATCGCTGCTGTCGGCCCCGACGGTTCGCCGCCGGTTCAGCTCGCCCGCTCGGTGGTGGCTGGCCAGTGAGGGAGGAACTGCTCGAACTGCATCGACTCGCTGGCCGGCAGGTCGCCCGGGTCGGGCCGGCTGTTGGGGTCCCAGCTGTCCATCAGCCGGCGCATCTGCTCGGCCGGCGCCGGCCGGGCCAGCAGGTAGCCCTGCACCGAACTGCAGCCGGCGCGCCGCAGCACTTCCAGCTGCGCCGGCTCTTCCACGCCTTCGGCCACGGTGCGCATGCCCAGCATGCGCGCCAGCTCGACGATGGTCCGCACGATGGCGCGGGCGTCGTGGTGGGTCAGCAGCTCCCGCACAAAGGCACGGTCGATCTTCAGCGTGTCGAACGGGAAACGGCGCAGGTAGGCCAGCGAGGAATAGCCGGTGCCGAAATCGTCCAGCGCAATCTGGACCCCCAGCGACTTCAGCTGGTGCAGGTTGGACATCGCCGTGGGTGTGTCGTCCAGGAAGATGCCTTCGGTGATCTCGATCTCCAGGCGCTCGGCCGCCAGGCCCGACACCTGCAGCGCGCGCCGCACATCGTCCAGCAGGCCGGTGCGCATCATCTGCGCCGGCGAGACATTGACCGAGATCATCAGGTTGCCGAACAGCGCCTGCGCCTCCTGGCAGGCCCGCTGCAGCACCCAGGCGCCGATCTCGCCGATCAGCCCGCATTTCTCGGCCACCGGAATGAACTCGGCCGGCGGGATGGAGCCCAGCGTCGGGTGCTGCCAGCGCACCAGCGCCTCGGCGCTGAGCAGCTCCCAGGTGTCCACCCGCACCCAGGGTTGCCAGTCCAGGCTCAGCTCGCCGCGCTGCAGGGCCTGCCGCAGCTCATGCTCGACCGACACCACGCGCCTGCTGCGCTCGCCCAGCGCCGGCGCGAAATACTCACAGCGGCCGCGGCCGGCTTCCTTGGCGGCATAAAGCGCCAGGTCGGCATTGCCCAGCACGTCGTCGATGGTCGTGCCGTGATCCGGTATCAGCGCCACGCCGATGCTGGCGCCGATCGCCACCATCTGCCCGCGCACCTCACCCGGCGAATTCAGCACCTGCAGCAGGCGCTGCGACAGTTGGGCAACCTCCTCGTCACTGCGCACATCGTCCAGCAGCACCGAAAACTCGTCGCCGCCCAGCCGCGCCACCAGGTCGCTGCGGCGCACGATGGACTGCAGGCGCTGCGCCACCAGGCGCAACACGCCGTCGCCCACCGAATGGCCCAGCGAATCGTTGATCGACTTGAAGTTGTCCAGGTCCAGGCACAGCAGCGCGCTGCGCCGCGGCGGGTCGCCCCTGGCTTCCAGCGCCTGCGACAGGCGCTCGCGCAGCTGCACCCGGTTGGCCAGCCCGGTCAGCGAGTCGTAGTGGGCCAGGTAGGCCAGGCGCTGGTGCGTCAGGCGTTGCTGCGTGACGTCGGAAATGACACCGCGCCAGCCGTTCGAGCGACCAATCTCGTCGAGCAGCGGCTTGGCGGTCACCGTCCACCAGCGGTGGCTGTCGCCCGCCTTGACCTGCAGCAGCACGTCGCGGAACGGCTTGCCGCGGGCCATCGCCGCACGCAGCGCCCGCAGGCCGCCAGCGTGTTCGGTGTCGATGTGGCGATCGTCGAGCATCTGCACCAGCCCGGTCTCGGCCAGCACCGCTTCCGGCTCGCCCAGCAGCACAGCCAGCCGGCCCGACACATGGGTGAACAAGCCGCTTCGGTCGATCTCCCACAGCACATCGGTCGCGTGTTCCTCGAAGTCGCGCAACAGCAGGCTGACCAGTTGGCCCTGGCGGGCCGCCTCGCGTTCGGAGTTGATGCGCGCCTGCAACTGCCGCGCCACCGAGCGCACACCGGCCAGCACCACCGCCGCATACACGCAAAGCATCCCGGCCACCGTCAGCGCCGAGCCGCCACCCTGGCGCAACAGGCCCACC
>NZ_VIDT01000416.1 GCF_006519715.1 Ideonella azotifigens | reverse complement strand
GCGCGGCGACGTGCGCCGGTGAATCGTTCAGGCAGGGGATGTAGTGGAACACCTGGCCGCCTGCGTGCAGGAAGGCCTCCCTGGCTTCCTGGCTGATCTCCTCCAGTGTTTCCAGGCAGTCGGCTGAGAACCCAGGGCAGACCACGTCGACTTGCGCCACACCCTGCTGCGCCAGCGCCACCAGGGTGGGTTCTGTCGCCGGCTCCAGCCACTTCGCCTTGCCAAAGCGGCTCTGGAAGGTGACGCGGTACTGCTCGGTCGACAGGCCCAAGGCCTCGGCCAGCAGCCTGGCGGTCTTGTGGCACTGGCAGTGGTAGGGGTCGCCCAGGTGCAGCGTGCGTTCGGGCATGCCGTGGAAGCTCATCACCAGCATGGGCGCGCGCCCAGCCTGTTGCCAATGCGCGCATACGCTGGCGGCCAGCGCCTGGATGTAGCCTGCGTCGTCGTGGTACTGGGTGACGAAGCGCAGCGCCGGCAGGCGGCGGGTGCGGCGGGTCCATTCGGCGACTTTGTCGATGGTGCTGGCCGTGGTGGCGCCGGAGTATTGCGGATAGGCCGGGAGGACCAGGATGCGGTCCACGCCCCGGTCGTGCAGGGCCTGCAGGGCGGCGGGGATGCCCGGATTGCCGTAGCGCATGGCTGGGACCACGATCACAGGCAGGCCGTCGGCGGCCAGCTCGGCCTGCAGCTCGCGGGCCTGTCGCTGGGTCCAGACCAGCAGCGGCGAGCCTTCGGGCAGCCAGACGCTGGCGTACTTGCGTGCCGACTTGGCCGGCCGGGTGCGCAGGATGATCCCGTGCAGGATGGGCCACCAGACCAGCCGCGGGATCTCGACCACCCTGCTGTCGCTGAGGAACTCGGCCAGGTAGCGGCGCAGTGCCGCCGGCGTGGCGGCGTCGGGGGTGCCCAGGTTGGTGAACAGGATGCCGACACGCGGCGCCTGCCCGTGCTGGAAGGACGGGGCGGGAGCGGGTGGTGGCATGCGGTTCAGCGGTGCTGCCAGGGAGCGGCGGCTGGCGGGAAGGGCGGTGGTGGCGGGTCGTTGTGGGCGATCAGCGAGAAGCGCAGCGTGGCCACGCTGGCGTCGTTGGGCGAGCCGCCCAGGCCCAGTTCGCCCTGGCCATGCAGCGTGCAGCTGCCGCGGCGCAGGCTCAGCACCTCGTCGTCGCCTGCAAAGCGCACGAAGGTGCCGTTGATGCTCAGGTCGGTCAGCTGCAGTGCGCCGCCCATCAGGTCGATGCGGGCATGGGTACGGGAAACGCGGGCGTCCTCCACCTTCATGCCGCAGGCCGCGCCGCGGCCCAGCAACACCGGCATGCGGTCGCGCAGGAAGCGGTGCGGCTGGCCGCGCCAGCTCAGCAGCACGCCCAGCGCGTCATGCGTGGCCGAAGGGCTTTCGAGGTGGGTGACTTCGGTGTCCGGCCCCTTGCTGCGGGCCAGCAGGAACACCTCGGCTGGCTCCACGCGGCCGCGCAGGTGCACCTTGTCGAGGTGCCGGAAGCGCGAGCGCACTTCCCAGGGCAATTCGTCGTAGACCTCGCGGCCGATCAGCGATTCGCTGTCGCCGGCATGGTCCAGCAGCCTGGCCGCGACGTTGACGGCGTCGCCGAAGCAGTCGCCGCCGACCTCGACCACTTCGCCGGCGCTGATCGCGATCTGCAGCTGCACGCGTGGTGTGGGCCGGTCGCTCGGCGCGGGTTGGCGCTCCAGGTCGTCCTGCATCTGCACCGCGGCAGTCACTGCGTTGATGGCGCGCGGAAACACGGCCATCAGGCCGTCGCCCAGGGTCTTGACGAGCTGACCGCCGCATTCCGGGACGCGGCGGGCGAGGTTGCGGATCACGTCCGTCACCACTGACGTGGCGTGCGCGTTGCCCAGCGTTTCGTACAACGCGGTGCTGCCTCGCAGGTCAGCAAAAAATACGTATCTGCGCTTGATGGTCGCCATGCCCGATTGAGTTTAGCGCGCAAGCCACAGGCCGGCGCAAGGGGCCAGGAAAACCCGGGCGCCAACGAAAAAGCGGGTGACGCATTGCTGCGTTCCCCGCTTTTCATTTTGGGGCTGTCAGGCCCGCGTCAGGCTTTGCTGGATCAGATGTTGTCCAGGTAGGTGCGCAGCTTGTCCGAGCGGCTCGGGTGCTTCAGCTTGCGGATCGCCTTGGCTTCGATCTGGCGAATGCGCTCGCGCGTCACGTCGAACTGCTTGCCCACTTCTTCCAGCGTGTGGTCGGTGGACATTTCAATGCCGAAGCGCATGCGCAGCACCTTGGCTTCACGCGGGGTGAGGCTGTCGAGGATGTCCTTCACCACGTCGCGCAGGCCGGCCTGCATCGCGGCCTCGATGGGCGCAGTGTTGTTGGTGTCCTCGATGAAGTCGCCCAGGTGGCTGTCGTCGTCGTCTCCGATCGGCGTTTCCATGGAGATCGGCTCTTTGGCGATCTTCATGATCTTGCGGATCTTGTCCTCGGGCATTTCCATCTTCTCGGCCAGCGTCGGAGCGTCCGGCTCGAAGCCGAACTCCTGCAAATGCTGGCGCGACAGGCGGTTCATCTTGTTGATCGTCTCGATCATGTGAACCGGGATGCGGATGGTGCGCGCCTGGTCGGCGATCGAGCGGGTGATGGCCTGACGAATCCACCACGTCGCATAGGTCGAGAACTTGTAGCCGCGGCGGTATTCGAACTTGTCCACCGCCTTCATCAGGCCGATGTTGCCTTCCTGGATCAGGTCCAGGAACTGCAGGCCGCGATTGGTGTACTTCTTCGCGATCGAGATCACCAGGCGCAGGTTGGCCTCGATCATTTCCTTCTTCGCATCGCGCGAGGCCTTCTCGCCCTCGTTCATGCGACGGTTGATGTCCTTCAGGTCTTCGACCGGCACGACGGCACGGGCCTGCAGGTCGATCAGCTTCTGCTGCAGTTCCTGCACGGCCGGCAGGTTGCGGGCGAGGATGGCGCTGAACGGCTTGGCCGCCGCGATTTCCTTCTCGGCCCACTTCAGGTTCAAGGCATTCGGCGGGAAGGTCTTGATGAAGTGTTCCTGCGGCATGCCGCACTTGTCGACCACGATCTTGCGGATCTCGCGTTCGTAGCGGCGCACGTCGTCCACCTGCGAGCGCAGGATGTCGCACAGCTTCTCGATGGTCTTGACCGTGAAGCGGATGGTCATCAGGTTTTCACTGATGGCCAATTGCGCCTTGCTGTACGGCTGCGACTTGTAGCCTTCCTTCTCGAAGGACTTGCGCATCTTGTCGAAGTGAATGCGCAGGTCGGCGAATTTGGTCAGCGCGGCATTCTTCAGCTCTTCGAGCTTCTTGGTCAGGGCCTTGGAGCCGCCATTGCCGTCGTCGTCGTCTTCCTCGTCGAACTCGTCGAAGTCTTCTTCGGCCACGTAGTCGTCGGCCTCGTCCTTGGCGACGAAGCCGTCCACCACGTCGGAGATCTGCATGTCACCGGCGGCGATCTTGTCGGCCATCGCCAGGATCTCGGCGATGGTGGTCGGCGAGGCAGAGATGGCCTGCATCATGGCCTGCAGGCCACCTTCGATGCGCTTGGCGATTTCGATTTCGCCTTCCCGGGTCAGCAGTTCGACCGAGCCCATTTCGCGCATGTACATGCGCACCGGGTCGGTCGTGCGGCCGAATTCCGAGTCGACCGTGGACAGCGCCGCTTCGGCCGCTTCTTCGGCTTCTTCTTCGGTGGCGGTCGAGGTGGCGCCGCCAGCGATCAGCAGCGTGGCCGCATCGGGCGCCTGCTCGTAGACCGCGATGCCCATGTCATTGAGCATCGAGATGATGGCTTCGAGGATTTCCTCGTTGACCAGCTTCTCGGGCAAGTGGTCGTTGATTTCCTGGTGCGTGAGGTAGCCACGCGTCTTGCCCATCTTGATGAGCGTCTTCAGCTCCTGGCGGCGCTTGGCGACTTCTTCTTCGGTCAGCGCGGTTTCGTCCAGGCCGAATTCACGCATCAGCGCACGCTCCTTGGCGCGGCTGACCTTCATGCGCAGCGGCTTGGCCTTGGGCTTGTCCTCGGCTTCCTCGACGACTTCGGAGCTTTCGACCACCTCGACTTCGACCTCGCCTTCCAGCTCGGCCTCGATGTCGCTCAGGTCGTCTTCGACTTCCTCGACCGCTTCCTTCTTGGCCGGGGTTTCCGCCTTCGGCTTGCGGCCACGCTTGGCCTTGCCGTCTTCTGCCGTGGCCGTGGCGGTCTTGGCTGCCGCTTTGGTCTTGGTCAGCTTGGTGTCTTCCGCATCGGCGGCGGCCTTGACGGTCTTGGTGGCGGCGGTCTTCTTGGCGGTCATGCAGATCCTTGAGGGAACCTTGGGGAAACAGTCGTGAGGGGCAGCGTTTTCAGGCTCCTGATACTGCCTTGCCGACGTGCGGCAGCTGCAGCGCGCAAACGCGCTGCAGCAAAAGCAGGGCATGGAGAACTGAAAACCTGCCGGCTGCCTTGCTCACCATGTGGCGACGGTGTCGCCACATCACAAGCAAAGGCAGCGCAATCAGTGGGCGCAAACCAGTCAGCTCATTCCGGCGGGCAAGTTCGCGTGGACATGACATTTTTGCGTGCAGCGCTGGCGGAGGGAGGGGACCGGCCTTGAGAACTTGAAGTGCGTTCTACCCATGGCATGGGCTGTCCATGCGGGTGGTCCATGCCGGCAGTGCTGCTGTCACTCTTGCCGCTGAAAATCGGATTTTACCCAAATGCACTATTTTTGAGCAAGGCAAGGCCTTGAAAAGCGAAGGGACTTCGCTGATTTTCTTCGCGTATCGGCCAGCCATTTCGCAGGCGTGGCTGCCGGACTAGCTTTCGTCCTTTGGCGCAGCCGCCTGGCGGCGCTTCACTTCCCGCCATTGGCGATCCAGCTCGCGGTATTGCTGCAGCGCGGCCGGATCGGCGCCGGCCTGGGCCAGCAGCTGCTTCATCTGCTGTGCCAGGTCGCGTTCGAGCAGCACGTCCAGCGCGCGGCGGAAATCGTCCAGCGTGGCGCCCGGGTCGGCGTCGCCGTCCGCCAGCTGGCGGCTGGCTTCGGGCAGTGCTTCGTCAGTGGCCAGGGCTTCG
>NZ_VIDT01000415.1 GCF_006519715.1 Ideonella azotifigens | reverse complement strand
GAGCCGGCGGAGGTCTACCGCGACCTGCGCGCCGCCTGCGAATCGGGCTGGGACTTCAGCACCCGCTGGCTCAGCGAGCAGACCCCGCCCGCCTCGCCTTCCGAGGGCTCACCGCGGCCGGCTTCCGGCGCCTGCCTGTCCACCATCTGCACGACAGACATCGTGCCGGTCGACCTGAACGCCTTCCTCTACAAGCTGGAAATCCGCATTGCCGAACTGGCCGCGCTGGCCGGCGCCCGCACCACCGCACGGGACTACCAGGAGCAGGCCAGGCTGCGCAAGGCCGCGATGAACGAGCTGATGTGGAACGACGCCCAAGGTGCGTTTTTCGATCACGACTGGCGCCGCGGCGAACAGCGCCGCAGCCTCACCGCCGCAACGGTCGTGCCGCTGTTCGTTGGCCTGGCCAGCGCCGCGCAGGCCAAGGCCATCGCCGGCACGGTTTCACAGCGCCTGTTGGCCCACGGCGGGCTGGCCACCACCGAGCACACCAGCGCCCAGCAATGGGACCAGCCCAACGGCTGGGCGCCGCTGCAATGGATGGCGGTGCGCGGCCTGGACGATCATGGCGAACACGCGCTGGCCGATACCATCGCACAGCGCTGGCTGGCCACGGTGCAGGCGGTCTATGAACGCGAGGGCCGGCTGGTCGAGAAATATGCGCTGGACCAGGACGCGCAGCACAACCCGCACGGCGGCGGCGGCGGCGAATACCCGCTGCAGGACGGTTTTGGCTGGACCAATGGCGTCACCGCCGCGCTGCTGGCGCGGCAGCGGATACCGCCTGCTTAGGCGTGCCAGTTCGCCATGGCTTCGCCCAGCCTCACGGCGCCCCCCGGCTGCCAGTCCGGGTTGAACAGCAGCGGGCCAGCGGGGTACAGCAGCACCACCGTCGAGCCCAGAAGGAAGCGGCCCATCTCGGCGCCCTGCGCGAGTTCGATGGCAGCATGGTCGGCGCCGTAGCGCCATTCGCGCAGCTCGCCGGTGCGCGACGGGTTGACCACGCCGTGCCACACGGTGGCCATGCTGCCAACGATGGTCGCCCCCACCAGCACCAGCACGAACGGGCCATGCGCCGTCTCGAACTCACAGACCACGCGCTCGTTGCGGGCGAACAGCCCGGGCACGCCGCGCGCGGTCGTCGGGTTGACCGAAAACAGGTCGCCGGGCACGTAGACCATGCGCACCAACCTGCCGGCGCAGGGCATGTGGATGCGGTGGTAGTCGCGCGGGCTGAGGTAGATGGTGGCGAAGTGGCCGTTGTCGAACTTGGCGGCCAGCGCGGCGTCGCCGCCGACCAGGGCGCGGGTGCTGTAGTGGTGGCCCTTGGCCTGGAAGATCTGGTCGCCCTGGATGGGGCCGAACTGGCTGATCGCACCGTCCACCGGGCAGACCTGGCCGGCCTTGGCCAGCGGGCGTGCACCCTCGCGCAACGCGCGGGTGAAGAACTCGTTGAAGCTCTTGAAGGCGGCAGGATCGGGCTGCGCGGCCTCGGCCATGTTCACGCCGTAGCGGCGGATGAAGTCGCGGATGATGGCCGTCGTGATCGAGCCGCGCTCATGGCCGGCTACCCAGCCGGCGAACGAGGTCAGGGCCTGTTTCGGGAACAGGTACTGGGGCAGCACGCGCAGGCGGTCGGACATGGGGGAAGAGCGGGAACAGTGAAAGGCGGCGGATTGTAGGAGGGCCCGAGCACGTGGCGTGCCCGGCGTTCGGGCCGGGGTTCAGCGCGGCGGGAACAGCGCCTGCCAGCCGGCAGGGCCCAGCTTCTCCAGCGTCTCGATGTTGCGCTCGTAAATGGCCTCGGCTTCGGGGAAGGCCTCCACCGCACGGTCGATGCTGTCTTCGCGCAGCAGGTGCAGCGTAGGATACGGCGAGCGGTTGCTGAAGTTGCCCATGTCGTCGGGCGCCGTGCCTTCGAACTGGAACTGCGGATGGAAGCTCGCCACCTGCAGTTCGCCCTCCAGGTCCTCGTCGACCAGCACGCCATCGGCCACGCCGAGGAAGTCGTTGAAGTCCAGGAAGTCCTGCAGCACCCGCGGATGCACGATCAGCGTGGTGTCGGTGGTTTCCGCGTCGGTCTCGGCCAGGTGGCGCAGCTCGGCGCGCAGCACCTCGACCAGCGCCTCCGGCGAGTCCACCCCGCTGACAACGATGCGCACCTGCTGCTTGGCCCACACGGCCTTGGCGAACGGGCAAAGGTTCAGGCCGATGACGGCGGTTTCCAGCCAGTGCTGGGTGGCCAGCTGGACAGCGGCCGAATCGTCGGCGGAAAGCGGCAAAGAGGTGTCGGCAGCAGGCATCGGCCGATTGTCGCGCCGAGCAGGCACGGCCGCATGCTGCGATGCACAATCGAGGCTCCGCGGCGGTCCTTCGACCGTTGCCGAAACCGGGAGGGAGCGGCAGATGCGTTACGTGGTGTTCAACCAGAAGGGCGGCGTCGGCAAGTCGACCATCACCTGCAACCTGGCGGCCATCAGCGCCGCGCAAGGCCAGCGCACGCTGGTGGTGGACCTGGACCCGCAGGGCAACTCCACCCGCTACCTGCTGGGCGACGGGGCCGACGAAGCGCCACCCGGCGTGGCCGACTTCTTCGAGCAGCAGCTGAAGTTCAGCGTGCGCACCCCGGCGCTGCAGGACTTCATCAGCGCCACGCCGTTCGACAACCTGGACGTGATGGCCTCCAGCCCGGCGCTGGACGAAATGCACGGCAAGCTGGAGTCGCGCTACAAGATCTACAAGCTGCGCGACGCACTGGCCGAGCTGGGCCAGGACTATGCTCAGATCTGGATCGACACCCCGCCGGCGCTGAACTTCTACACCCGCTCGGCGCTGATCGCCGCGCAGGCCTGCCTGATCCCGTTCGACTGCGACGACTTCTCGCGCCGCGCGCTCTACGCCCTGCTGGAGAACGTGCAGGAGATCCAGGCCGACCACAACAAGGAACTGGTCGTGGCCGGCATCATCGTCAACCAGTTCCAGGCCCGTGCCCGGCTGCCGCAGCAGCTGGTGCAGGAGCTGATCGACGAAGGCCTGCCGGTGCTGCAGCCCTACCTGGGCGCCAGCGTGAAGGTCAAGGAGTCGCACCAGCTGGCCCGGCCGCTGATCCAACTGGCACCTTCGCATGGGCTGACGCTGGACTTCGTCGCGCTGCATGCGGCCATCACCAAGCCTCCCGCCCCCACGCCCACCCGTAAAAGCGCCAAGGCTGCAGCAGGCTGATCGTTGTGACACGGTAACCGCGGCTGGCTAGCATGCAGGCATGAACATCGCGTTGATTGCCCACGACGGCCGCAAGGAACAGATCGTCGGCCTGGCCACCCGCCATGCCGCCTGGCTCGCCACCTGCACGCTGATGGCCACCGGCACCACCGGCAGCCGCCTGAAAAACGAGGCCGGACTCTCCGTCGAATGCCTGCTCAGCGGCCCGCTGGGCGGCGACCTGCAGATCGGCGCCCGCCTGGCCACCGGCGGCGTGGACGGCGTGATCTTCCTGCGCGACCCCATGACCCCGCAGCCGCACGAGCCGGACATCAATGCACTGGTGCGGGCTTGCGACGTGCACAACATTCCGTGCGCGACGAATTTGGCCAGTGCTGAACTGCTGCTCCAGGCTTGGCAGTCGGGCAAAACGGCCTCGCCGCTCGCCGCCGGCTGAATCAGCTTTCGACCGCAGGCTTCGGCTTGCCCGCCAAGGCCCGCTGCAGCAGCCACAGCCGCGTGTCGAACTCCAGCTGGTGGTAGTCCGGTGCGAGGTGCTCGCAGAGGCTGTAGAAGGCCTTGTCGTGCTCGGCTTCGCGCAGGTGGGCCAGTTCGTGCACGACGATCATGCGCAGGAAGTCGGCCGGGGCGTCCTTGAACAGGCTGGCAATGCGGATCTCGCGCTTGGCCTTGAGCTTGCCGCCCTGCACGCGCGAGATGCGGGTGTGCGTGCCCAGCGCCTGGCTCAGCACCTTGAGCTTGGTGTCGTAGACCACCATCGAGACGGGGCTGCTCTGGCGCATGCCGCGGGCCTTGATGTCCTGCACGTAAGCGTACAGCGCGGCATCGGTGCGCACCGTGTGGGCCTCGGGGTAGCGGGATTCGAGCACCGTGCCGAGCCGGCCCTGCTCGGCCAGCTTCAGGGCCTGAGCCTGCAGCGAGGCCGGGTAGCCGCCGAGGTATTGCGGGATCAGCGAGACGGGCGTGGACATGGCGGGATTGTCGCCGCGGGATACTTGCGGCTGTCACCCTCCACCCTCATTCCGCCAGCTCAGGCGAAGGAACCCGCCCCCATGATCACCAAGCATGTCCTGCAACACGAAGACGTCGTCACCATCCTGAACGCCGCCCGCGCCGAGGCGCAGGCCAACAAGTGGGCCGTCACCATCGCCGTGGTCGACGACGGCGGCCACCTGCTGGGCCACTACCGCCTGGACGGCGCGCCGGCCATGTCGGCGCACATGGCCCCGGCCAAGGCCCGCACCTCGGCGCTGGGCCGCAAGGAAAGCGCAGTCTATGAAGACGTGATCAACAAGGGCCGTTTCGCCTTCCTCAGCGCGCCCGGCCTCGAAGGCATGCTCGAAGGCGGCGTGCCGGTCATCGTGCAGGGCCAGGTCATTGGCGCGGTGGGCGTCAGCGGCGTGAAGTCCAGCGAAGACGCGCAGATCGCCAAGGCCGGCATTGCCGCGCTGACGCTGCCCTGATCACCTTGATCACGCGGGGCGGCAGTCACCGCCGAACGCGGGCCTGTCCTGCGGCGATGTAGGACTGTGCTGACAAGTGGGGCCAA
This sequence comes from Ideonella azotifigens, assembly GCF_006519715.1. GTDB lineage: Bacteria > Pseudomonadota > Gammaproteobacteria > Burkholderiales > Burkholderiaceae_C > Ideonella > Ideonella azotifigens. Next base: position 296 of record NZ_VIDT01000415.1, on the reverse strand, counting down.
AGGCGACCACTACACTCGTCGGCAGATGCGCCCTGCATGCCCGCCCCTCGTCAAAACCCGCTCCCGTATGCCGCCTGCCGCCTTTGCCGACACGGTCGGCGCCACCGTGCCAAGCGGGGCGCGAACTGAAGATGTGCTGCAGGCACTGCGCCTGCGCACGGCGATCCTGCACCGCGCGCTGGACGAACGGGTGCCGATCGCAGGCGATGCGCCAAGCCTTGGCGACTACCTGCAACACCTGCTCGCGCTGCAGCCCTGGCTGAGCGCGATGCTGGCCTGGCGCGCACGGCAAGCGG
>NZ_VIDT01000414.1 GCF_006519715.1 Ideonella azotifigens | reverse complement strand
CGCAACAGCAGCAGCGCGCCCTGGTCCAGGCCCAGCGCCTCAATATCGATAGTCAGCGGGCAGGATTCGGCCATCGGCACTGTAGAACTGTTCGTCATCCACACCCCGCGCCAGCAGCTCGTAGCCGCTGGTGCGGCCGACCCGCCACTCGCGCAGGCCTTCCAGCTCCAGCAGCGGGCGCACCTGCGGGTCGTCCCAGCGCATGGCCAGCAGCAGCGAGGTGAAGCGGGCGATCAGCTCGGCCGGTGCGCCCGGGCTGGTGGTGAAGTTGCAATGGTCGTAGAGGCCAGTGCGGGCCAGCACGCGGGTGCTGCCGGAAGGTAAGGTGCCGTCCAGCCCGAAGGCCAGGTGGTTGCCGTCGATCAGGCAGCAGGCGTCCACCTCGCCGGCCATCAAGGCCCTGGCGGCGTCGCGCTCGCCGCCGATGTGGTCGCCATGCTTGCCGCCCAGCACGTCGAAGCGGCGCACCGTGAAGTCGCGCCCGCCCACCAGGCCGGCCTGGCGCAGGTGGTCCAGCGGGATCAGCGTGGCCTGCGGCGAATCGATGGCGCCCACGCCCAGCGTCTTGCCGCGCAGATCGGCCAGTTGCTGCAGCGGGCTGTCGGCCTTCACGACGATGACCGAACGCAAGTCGCAATCGGTGTCGCGCATGGCAATGGCCTGCACATCCAGCCCGCGGCTGGCGGCGATGCGGTGGGCCCGCACCCAGGCCAGCGGCGAGTTCCAGGCCAGGTGGATGCTGCCGTCAAACTGGGCCTCGACCTGGCGCTCGTAGTTCGAATACAGCACGTAGTCGAAGCTGAGGCCGTGCTGCGCGAAGAAGGCCTTGAAGCCTTCCCAGATGGTGACCACCTTGGGGGCATAGGCCACGGCGCCCATGACCAAGGTTTGTGTTGTCGGCTCACTCATGCCAGCGCTCCTCAGAACAGCGGCAGGCCGGTGATGGCCTTGCCGATGAAGTCATAGGCCACGTCGGACGTGGGGCCCATCACGCTGGCGGCCCGAGCGTCGCGGAACAGGCGCTCGATGCCGGCTTCCTTGCGGAAGGCCGCACCGCCGCACACGCGCATCGCGATGTCGGTCACCTCCAGCGCGGTTTCGGCGGTAGCGGCCTTCACCTCCAGCACGCGCAGCATGGTGTCGGGCCGGCTGGTGGCAATCGCGTCCAGCGTGTCCTTCAGCAGCGCCTGGGCCATGTCGGTCTTGATGCGGGCGCGGGCCAGGTAGGCGCGAATGGTCGGCAGGTCGGCCAGCGAGCTGTCCAGGTGCAGATGGCGGGTGCCGCTCACATGGGTGATGGCGCGCGACAGGGCGCCTTCCATCAGACCGGTGGAGCAGGCGGCGCTGAGCGTGGAGAACCAGGGCAGCACCACGCCCATCATCGCGTCGAAGCCCTTGCCGTCTTCGCCCAGTTGGTCGTCTGCCGAGACGGCCACGCCGGTGGCGGTGATTGGGGTAGAGGCGTTGCCGCGCAGGCCCAGGCCGTCGTAGCCGGACTGCTGGCTTAAGGCCGCCAGCTTGGCGCCCACCAGCCACAGCGTGCTGGCACCCTCGGCCGCCAGCGGCTTGCTGGACCAGACGTAGCTGTCGGCCTCGAAGGCCGAGGTGACCCAGCTCTTGCGCGCGTCCAGGATCACCTGAGCGCCATTGGCCCGGGCGGTGCCGGTGGGGGCCCAGAAATGGCTGCGCGAATCGGCCTCGGAGAAGGCCAGCGTGGTCAGGTGCTTGCCCTGCGCAATGGCCTGACGCACCGGCAGCTTGCCGAAGGATTCCAGCACCACCGCGCCGCAGTAGTGCATGCACACCACCATGGCGGTGGACGGGCAGGCCTGCGCGATGCGGCTCACCACCTCGGCCGCTTCCCGCAGCCCCAGGCCCAGCCCGCCCACCTCGGTGGCCGAGACCAGCCCCAACAGGCCTGCCTCGCCCAACGCACTGATCGCCTCTCGCGGGAAACGTCCCTCTCGGTCGGTCTGCACAGCGCGCGGCTCGATGATGCCAGTGACGATGGGGGTGAGGGTTTCGACGAAGGTCATGGTGAGCGGAAGAAGTGGAGCCCGCATTGTCGTCAATGACGGGACCCACCACTGCGGGAAATTCCTTCGTGCAAAGGGTGAACAGGACGCTGCGGTGGATGCCGCTGGTGCATCGGTCCAGAGGCTGCTACGATGTAGTTAATTAGCCAATTAGCGAAATAACAAAGTCATGCAGGAAGAGAACGTGTTTGCGGCGCTGGCGTCCACGCCGCGCAGGAAGATCCTGGCTTACCTTTCAGAAGCTTCGTTGACCGCCGGCGAAATCGCCGAGCGTTTCGAGATGACCAAGCCGTCGCTTTCCAAGCACTTGCGCATCCTCGAGCACGCAGGCCTGGTGAAGAGCGAAAAGCGCGGCCAGTTCGTTCACTACAGCCTGGCCGACGACAACATGCTGGGCAAGCTGCACGACTTCGTCGCGGCCTTCTGCCCTGTCGGCGGGCCGCTCAAGAAGGAAAGCGCTGCGCTGGCCAAGGCCAGGAAGCGCACCGCCACCTGACAACCCGACGCTGCCGTCGTGAAAACTGAGCGAACACCGCATTGGAGGAAGAAGCCATGACCGCATCGCTTGCACTGCCGCCCGGCGCCGCCCGCAGGAAAACTGTGCAGACGGCAACGTTTCCCTCCGTGACCTTGCCCACCGGCCCCGGCCGAGTTCCGGTCGAGGTGAGCCTGGTCGCCCAGCTCGGTCATGGTGCTGGCACCAAGCTGTTTTTCCAGGCACTGGCCCGACAGCAACGGCATGCCAGGTTTGTCGACGAACTGGACGAACCTTCGGCCAAGCTGGGCAGCACAGACTTCGCCAAAGGCGACGCCACGGCGCTCTACTCGTTTGGCGTCGGTCACGGCGGCCATCCTTTCCATCGGCATGCAGGCCATCGCGTGTTCACTGCCATCTCCGGCAGTGGCGGCGCCCAGCTCCGATTTTCAAGCGCGACACCTGCGGAGCTGGCGCAAGACCCGGAAAGCTTCTTGCGCGCCTTGCGCCATGTGAACGTGCCGCCGGATTGCCTGTTCACGGTTCGGTTCTCCGGTGAGACCTGGCACCAGTTCGCGCCGCTGCATGCCCACCTGGGCCACCCCGCATTCTTCGCGCTGTCCACGCACACCAATGAACTGGGCGGAGCGCTGTCGGACGCGATGCGGCAGCAGGTGCTGGCAGACCAGGGCGACATTCCGTCGCTGACCGAACTGCTGCCGGCAGCGATCGCGCAGTTGCTGAACGCAGCACAACCCAAGCCGGGCGAAGTGCCCACCACAGCCCTGTCCCTGCACGACAGGCCCGGCAGCCTGCTGGAGGCAGCATGCAAGCGCTACCGCTCCGGGGTCGGCCACCTGCACCGGTTGCGCGCGGGCTTCTGGACCCGACCCGGTTTCGTCAGCACGCTGCATCCTGCGCGGGTGTTGGAGGCCCAAGAGCTCGCCAGCCATTCCCTGTTGCGCCACGAACTCACCGACCGAACCGTCCATCACCAGGACAGCTTCTCGATGCTCGTGCCTGCACCTGAGCCGGCGGCCTTCGATGCCAGCCAATGGCTGGCCGCCTTACTCGATGGCTTCCTGGACAACCCGCCGCTCGGGGTGTCCCGGTTGATGACAATCCGAAACGCCCTGGTCCGCCCTCTCAAGCTGAGGACCTCGCCGCTGGGCTGCCCGGTCTCGTCACTGCTGGCACCCACGACGCATGCGCGCTTCGCCGAACGCTTTCCAGTCCGCGCACAAGAGATCAGCCCTGACGGGCGGCTGGCACAGGTCATCCTCGGGGCCGACGACAGGCACCTGATGTTCCGCACCTGTGCGAGCGTGCGCCTGCTGGACAACGGCGCCATCGAGTTTTCGCTGGCGACGCGCGTGGCCTGCAAGAACCTGTTCGGCAGGCTCTACATGGCCGCCATCGCGGCCACGCATCGCCAATACATTGCGCCAACGATGCTGGCGCATGCGGTGACATCAGCGCTGGGGCAGCGGACGCATCCGGCCCCTGGCTGACACCCCGCTGAAGCCCCGCCGGCGCCGTTCAGCGCACTTCGGTGACGAACTGATCGAGCGGCCGGCGAACCTTGGTCAGGTTGACCAGCCAGTCGCCTTCAGCCTGGCGGTAGCCCAGCGGCAGGATCACCGCGCTGCGCAGGCCGCGCGCGCGCAGGCCGAGGATCTCGTCGAGCTTGTCGGGGTCGAAACCTTCCATCGGCGTGGCGTCCACCTTTTCCTCGGCAGCGGCGATCACCGCGGCGCTGAAGGCGATGTAAGCCTGGCGCGCGGCGTGCTGGAAGTTGACTTCCGCGGGGCGCTGCGGGTAGGTGTTGAGCAACTGCTGGCGGTAGTTCTCCCAGCCTTCGTTGCGGGCGCCGCGGACCTCGTTCGTCAGGTCGAACATGTGGTTGATGCGGTCGGCGGTGTAGTTGTCCCAGGCGGCGAACACCAGCAGGTGCGAGCCGTCGGTGATCTGCGCCTGGTTCCAGGCGATCTCGCGGATGCGGGCGCGAACCTCGGGATTGGTCACCGAGATGATTTCGAACGGCTGCAGACCGCTGGAGGTCGGCGCCAGGCGCGCGGCTTCGATGATGCGATCGACCTTGTCCTGCGGCACGGCGCGGGACGGGTCCATCTTCTTGGAGGCATAGCGCCAGGTGAGCAGTTCGATGAGGTTCATGGCCTGAAGAGGAGAGTGGTGTTTTTGAATTCTCCGCCCTCCGGGAAAGAGCCGTTGGCAGCACGAATGCCCGGGCTGTGCTAGGGCCTCGGTACCCGGCGACGTTCGCTGCCGCACGGACGGGCCCACTCCCGCGGGCATAAGGTCAGGGAACCGCTTGGGGCGCAGGCCTGGAGCTCGCGCCATCGTCCACTCACTCAGGAGAGACACATGAAGCCATCCGCCACCGCGGCGCCCGACAGCGCAGGCGCCGACAAAGACCTTGCCGAGCAGGCTCGCCCCGGCCACGGCATTCCGTCTCAGGACCCAGATCCCTCCGCGCAGATGCCACTGGGGCCGCAGGAGGCGGCGCGCGAGGCCAAGTCGGTGCTGGTCGCGGGAGGTGTGGTGG
>NZ_VIDT01000413.1 GCF_006519715.1 Ideonella azotifigens | reverse complement strand
CGCTCGGCCAGCTCATCACCTTCGGGCGCAGCGCCGTCCGCCATGCCCAGGCCTGTCGAATGCGCCGGGCCACCAGGCTCGCCACCGATCACCGGCCATCCTCGAGCACCGGCGGCGCTGCCTTCGGCCTTGTCGCCCAGCACCGACTGGCTGCGGTACGGCACGCTGGCGGGCAAGGCGTCGCGCGGGGCAAACGGGTCTTGCGGGTACTGGAACGGGAACTGAGATTCGCTGACCCAGGGCAGCGAGTCCAGCGGCAGCCGGTAGCCCATCGGCGAGTCGCCAGGGAACAGGTACATGCGCTCGTCGCGGAAGAACCAAGGGCCCGTCTGCCAGCGGATGCCGTCCAGGCTCGGCCCTTCGGCTCGCTTGATCGGCAGCACGTAGCCCACTTCGTAGGCCAGGCCCTGGTCGAACACGCGGCGCAGGCGCAGGCGCTCCAGTTCGTCTTCCAGCTCAGACTCGAACGGGTCCACATTGACCGGCAGGCGGCGCTCGCGCCACAGGTAGTACCAGGTGTCTTCGTAGCCGGTCTGCACGAACTGCGTGTCCAGGCCCAGGCGGGTGGTCAGCGCGTCGATGAAGCGGCGCGCGTCGGCGCTGGTGTAGCGGTGCGCGTCGCGCTCGTCGGCAAACAGCGAGGGGTCTTGCCAGCAGGGTTTGCCGTCGGCACGCCAGTAGATGGACAGCGCCCAGCGCGGCAACTGTTCGCCCGGGTACCACTTGCCCTGGCCGAAGTGCAGGAAGCCGCCCTTGCCGTATTCGGCGCGCAGGCGCTGCACCAGGTCCTGCGCCAGCATGCGCTTGGTCGGGCCCAGCGCGTCGGTGTTCCATTCGGCGCCGTCGCGGTCGTCGACCGAGACAAAGGTCGGCTCGCCGCCCATGGTCAGGCGCACGTCGCCGGCTTCGAGCTGGCGGTCCACGCGCTCGCCCAGCTGCAGCACCTCGGCCCACTGGTCCTCGGTGTAGGGCTTGGTAACCCGCGGGGATTCCCAGACGCGGCTGATGCCCATCTCGTGGCCGAACTCGACCTCGCACTCGTCCACCGCACCGCTGATGGGCGCGGCGCTGGAGGGCTGCGGCGTGCAGGCCAGCGGAATGTGGCCTTCGCCGGCCAGCAGGCCGGAGGTCGGGTCCAGGCCGATCCAGCCGGCGCCGGGCAGGTAGACCTCGCACCAGGCGTGCAGGTCGGTGAAGTCGACCTCTGTGCCGCTGGGGCCATCCAGCGCCTTGACGTCCGGCGCCAGCTGGATCAGGTAGCCGGAGACAAAGCGCGCGGCCAGGCCCAGGTGGCGCATGGTCTGCACCAGCAGCCAGCCGGTGTCGCGGCAGGAACCGGAGCCGTTGACCAGCGTTTCCTCCGGCGTCTGCACGCCGGGCTCCATGCGGATCAGGTAGGAGATGTCATGCTGCAGCCGCTGGTTCAGCGCCACCAGGAAATCGATGGTGGTGGTTTCCTTGCGGTCGATGCTGGCAAGGAACCTGGCGAAAGCCGGCGTGGGCGGCTCCACGACCAGGTACGGCGCCAGCTCGCGCGCAAGCTCCAGCGAGTAGGTGAACGGGAAGGTCTGGGCGTCGGGTTCGAGGAAGAAGTCGAACGGGTTGTAGACCGACATCTCGGCCACCAGGTCCACCGTGACCTTGAACTCGGTCGTCGGCTCCGGGAAGACCAGCCGGCCCAGGTAGTTGGCAAACGGATCCTGCTGCCAGTTGATGAAGTGGTTGGCCGGCTCGACCTTCATCGAGTAGGCCAGGATGGGCGTGCGGCAATGCGGCGCCGGTCGCAGGCGCACGACCTGCGGCGAAAGATTGACCCGCCGGTCATACCGGTAGTGGGTGACGTGCTTGAGCGCGACGTGGATGGACAAGGGATTTCCTTTGCGTCGGTCAACGACAGGATGAACGGTTGTCGATGTCTGCGGCGCGCGCGAACCGGCTGGCACCCCGTGGGCACCAGCCGGCCCGCGCGAAGTTCAATGTGCCGAAACCAGGAAGTCGCGGCTGATGCCCAGGCCCAGGTCGCCCACGCGGTCCAGGAACTGGGTCAGGTAGGCATGCAGGCCGGTGGACAGGATCTCGTCGATGCGGGCGAATTCAAGGTCGCAGCGCAGCCGGCCGGCGCGGCGCAGCGTCTCGCCCGATTGTTCGTTGGACACCAGCTTCAGGTTGGTGACGACCTCGTTCAGGCAGGCGGCCAGCGAGCGTGGCATGTCCGGCCGCAGGATCAGCAGCTCGGCCACCTTGTCCGGCTGGATCACGTTGCGGTAGACCTTGCGGTAGATCTCGAAGGCCGAGACCGAGCGCAGGATGGCCGACCAGTGATAGAAGTCGTACTCGCTGTCGCGCTCGTCGGCGGCGCCGTAGAAGTCGCTCTCCACCGCGTGGAACTTCACGTCCAGCAGGCGGGCGGTGTTGTCGGCCCGCTCCAGGAAGGAGCCGATGCGGATGAAGTAGAAGGCTTCATCCTGCAGCATGGTGCCCACCGTCACCCCACGCGACAGGTGCGAGCGGAACTTGACCCACTCGAACACCGAGGACGGGTCGCGCGCCATTACGCCGTCGGCCAGCATGCGGTTGAACTCCAGCCAGGTCTGGTTGGTCGTCTCCCAGGCCTCGGTGGTCAGGGAGCCGCGCACCGCGCGGGCGTTTTCACGCGCCGCCCGCAGGCAGCTGAGGATGGACGAGGGGTTGCGCTCGTCGCGCACCATGAAGTCCTTGACCTGCCGCGGGTGGATCGCCCCGTAGCGGTTGTTGTAGTCGTGCGTCAGCTCGGAGATGCTGAGCAGCCCGCGCCAGCCTTGCTCGGCCACCGCGGCCGACTGCGGCAGCAGCGAGCTCTGGTAGTTGACGTCCAGCATGCGGGCGGTGTTCTCGGCGCGCTCCATGTAGCGCGCCATCCAGAACAAATGGTCGGCAGTTCGAGAAAGCATGTGTGATCCGTTTGTAGCCTTGTTCCGGGAGTCGCTTCAAAAGCGTTGTCAATGTCGAGGGATCAGTCCTCCAGCACCCAGGTGTCCTTGGTACCACCGCCTTGTGAAGAGTTGACGACCAGAGAGCCTTCCTTGAGCGCCACGCGCGTCAGGCCACCCGGCACCATCTGCACTTCCTTGGCGCCAGACAGCACAAACGGCCGCAGGTCGATGTGGCGCGGCGCAATGCCGGACTCGACGAAGGTCGGGCAGGTCGACAGGCTCAGCGTGGGCTGGGCGATGTAGTTGCTCGGATTGGCGATCAGGTGAGCCCGGAAGTCCTCGATCTCGGCCTTGGTGGCCGCCGGGCCGACCAGCATGCCGTAGCCGCCTGCGCCGTGCACTTCCTTGACCACCAGGTCCGGCAGGTGGTCCAGCACGTACTTCAGGTCGTCCGGCTCGCGGCACAGGTGCGTGGGCACGTTGTTCAGGATGGGCTTTTCACCCAGGTAGAACTCGACCATCTTGGGCACGTAGGGGTAGATGGACTTGTCGTCCGCCACACCCGTGCCCACCGCGTTCGACAGCGTGACATTGCCCGCCTTGTAGGCCTCGATCAGGCCGGCGCAGCCCAGCGTGGAGTTGGGGCGGAACACGTCCGGGTCCAGGAAGTCGTCGTCCAGCCGGCGGTAGATCACGTCGACCCGCTTCGGGCCTTGCGTGGTGCGCATGAAGACGAACTTGTCCTTGACGAACAAGTCCTGGCCCTCGACCAGCTCCACACCCATCTGCTGGGCCAGGAAGGCGTGCTCGAAGTAGGCCGAGTTGTACATGCCCGGCGTGAGCACCACCACGGTCGGATCGTTGACGCCGCTGGGGGCGACGCTGCGCAGCGTTTCCAGCAACAGGTCGGGGTAGTGGGCCACCGGGGCGACGCGGTGGTCGGAGAACAGATCCGGGAACAGCCGCATCATCATCTTGCGGTTTTCCAGCATGTAGCTGACACCGCTGGGCACGCGCAGGTTGTCTTCCAGCACGTAGTAGCTGCCGGAGCCATCGGGGTTGGCGGCACGCACGATGTCGATGCCGGCAATGTGCGAGTACAGCCCGTGCGGCACGTCCACGCCCATCATTTCGGGGCGGAACTGCGCGTTGTGGGTGATCTGCTCGGCGGGCACGATGCCGGCCTTCAGGATCTCCTGGCCGTGGTAGACGTCGTGGATGAAGCGGTTCAGCGCGGTGACGCGCTGCGCAAGGCCTTTTTCCATCTCGCGCCACTCGTGCGCCGGGATGACCCGAGGGATCAGGTCAAACGGGATCAGGCGTTCGGTGCCTTCGCCGGAATCCTTGTCGCCATACACGGCGAAGGTGATGCCGACGCGGCGAAAGATGACCTCGGCCTCCTCGCGGCGCGCCTTCATCATGTCGCCCGGCTGCTGGGCAAGCCAGCGGTCGTAAGTGCGGTAGTGCTCGCGCACTGTCGCGCTGTTCGCATGCATCTCGTCGAAGCTGGGTCTCATTCATGCTCTCCTGCAGGGGAATCCGTAGCAACAACCGCACCAGCCGCGGGCAGAACAGACCCGCTGGCGGCCGGCCCCTGCCAGTGCCAATGGCGCTTTTGCACGTCGCGCGTGCATGTTGCACCATTTGCCGACCAACGCCACGCACCGCAGTGGTCGCTGCGCACCACCGGCACGCGCAGCGCCTGGTAGCGCGCCAGCACCTGCGGATGCGGATGGCCAAAGCGGCTTCGATAGCCTACCTGCACCACGGCCACCTTCGGCCCCACCGCACGCAAGAATTCTTCGCTGGACGAGGTGTGGCTGCCATGGTGTGGCACCAGCAGCACGGTGCTGGCAAGCAGTTCGGGTGACTGCGCCACCAGCATGTGTTCCTGCGCCGCTTCGAGGTCGCCGGTCAGCAGCGCGCTGCGGCCCGCCGCGTCGCTGACCTTCAGCACGCAGCTGACGGTGTTGGGTTTGACGCCGACAAGCTGGGCGCCAGGTGCGGGAAACAACATCTGGAAATGCACGCCGTCCCAATCCCACTGCTGGCCGGCGGCGCAGGTCTCGTGGTGCACCGCCTGCGCCAGCAAGGGGTGCCCAGCTTCCAGGCTGCTGAGCAGGCGCACCTGCGGCCAGCGGGCGAGCAAGGCCGGCGCGCCGCCGACGTGGTCCAG
>NZ_VIDT01000412.1 GCF_006519715.1 Ideonella azotifigens | reverse complement strand
CGGGCTTGGCCAACAGGCGCTCCAGCTCGGCGGCGGCCTGGTCCGGCCGCGCCCTGCCCTGGTACTGCAGCCGCTCCAGCGGCTCGTCAGGATAGAGCGGCCGGTCATCGGGCGGGGCGCCGGCGCCCGCGGCCGATCCGAACCCGATCGCCAGCATCAGCATGACGACGCAACCGCAAACAGCACGGACGAGGCGAGACATCATCGGATCAGGTTCTGGCGGGCATTCCGGAAGCTCAATCTACCGGCGTCAGCTTGGCGACCGACAGCGCCAGCCACTTCGGGCCGTGGCGGCCGAAGTTGACCTGGGCACGGGCGTCTTCGCCCTTGCCTTCCAGCGTGACGATCACGCCCTCGCCGAACTTGGTGTGGAACACACCCTGGCCGACCCGCAAGCCATGGCCGGCGGCTTTCGCAGCGCTGGCCTGCATGCTGGCCGGCACCGGCGGCATGGCCGGCGCGGCAGGCGGGTTCCAGCCTGATGAACGGCCTGCGCCGACAACGGAATTGAGCCCGCTGCCGCGCTGCCAGGCGGCCTGGTAGTCGCGTGCAAAGCCGGAGCCGAAACCCTGGTTGCGCGGCGTGAGCCACTTCAGCGCGGTTTCGGGCAGCTCGTCGAAGAAGCGGCTCTTGACGTGGTACTTGGTCTGGCCGTGCAGCATGCGGGTCTGGCTGAAGCTCAGGTACAGCCGCTGGCGGGCGCGGGTGATGGCCACATACATCAGCCGCCGCTCCTCTTCCAGCCCGTCGGCGTCGGACATCGCGTTTTCATGCGGGAACAGGCCTTCTTCCAGCCCGGTGATGAACACCGCGTCGAACTCCAGTCCCTTGGCCGAGTGCACCGTCATCAGCTGCACCGCGTCCTGGCCGGCCTGGGCCTGGTTGTCGCCGGCTTCCAGTGCCGCGTGCGTCAGGAATGCGGCCAGCGGGCTCATGATCTCGCCGGTCTCGGCGTCGGGCGTCATGTCCACCGCGGCCACGGCGTTGGGCAGGCCGGCGGCGCTGCCGTCGGCGATCTGGCCCGGGCCGTGTTCGTCGACCGGCAACGCAATCGCGTCCTTGCCAAAGCCTTCCTGCGTGACAAAGGCCTCGGCCGCGGTGACCAGTTCTTCCAGGTTCTCGATGCGGTCCGCGCCTTCCTTCTCGGTGCGGTAGAAGTCGATCAGCCCCGAGCGCTGCAGCATGTGCTCGATGATCTCGCGCAGCGTCAGGCCGTGCGTCTCATTGCGCATCGAATCGACCAGCGCATTGAACGCCACCAGGTTCGCGCCGCCCTTGCCACCGACCGCACCCACGCTCTGCCACAGGCTGCGGCCGCTCTGGCGCGCGGCGTCCTGCAACTGCTCCAGCGTGCGTGCGCCAATGCCGCGCGTGGGGAAGTTGACGACGCGCAGGTAACTGGTGTCGTCGTTGCAGTTCTCGATCAAGCGCAGGTAGGCCAGCGCGTGCTTCACTTCTGCGCGCTCGAAGAAGCGCAGGCCACCGTAGACGCGGTACGGAATGCTGGCATTGAACAGCGCCGATTCGATGACCCGCGACTGCGCATTGCTGCGGTACAGGATGGCCATTTCGCGCCGGTGCATGCCCGCGCGGTGCAGTTGCTGCAGTTCCTCCAGGATCCACTGCGCCTCGTTGAAGTCGCTGGCCGATTCCTGCACCCGCACCGGCTCGCCGGGCCCGGCCTCGGTGCGCAGGTTCTTGCCCAGGCGCCGGCTGTTGTGGCCGATCAGGTGGTTGGCGGCGTCCAGGATGTTGCCGAAGCTGCGGTAGTTGCGCTCCAGCTTGATGACGTGCTGCACGCGGAACTCGCGCTCGAAGTCGGCCATGTTGCCGACCTGCGCGCCGCGGAAGGCGTAGATGCTCTGGTCGTCGTCGCCCACCGCCATCACGGCGGTCTGCGGGCCGGCGAACATCTTCAGCCAGGCGTATTGCAGCTTGTTGGTGTCCTGGAATTCGTCGACCAGGATGTGGCGGAAGCGGCGCTGGTAGTGCTCGCGCAGCAGCGGGTCGTCGCGCATCAGCTCGTAGGTGCGCAGCATCAGTTCGGCAAAGTCGACCACGCCTTCGCGCTCGCACTGGTCCTGGTAGGCCTGGTAGATCTCGACCATCTTCTGGCTCTGGCCGTCGTGCACCACCACGTCGTTCGGCCGCAGCCCGTCTTCCTTGCTGCCGGCAATGAACCAGTGGACCTGCTTGGGCACAAAGCGCTCTTCGTCCAGGTTCATGCCCTTGATGACGCGCTTCACGGCGCTCAGCGTGTCGCCGTTGTCCAGGATCTGGAAACTCTGCGGCAGATTGGCCTGCTTCCAGTGGGCGCGCAGGAAACGGTTGCACAGCCCGTGGAAGGTGCCGATCCACATGCCGCGCACGTTGACCGGCAGCATCGCGCCCAGGCGCGTCAGCATTTCCTTGGAGGCCTTGTTGGTGAAGGTCACGGCCATCACGCCGCCGGGCGAGATCTGGCCGGTCTGCAGCAGCCAGGCAATGCGCGTGGTCAGCACCCGGGTCTTGCCCGAGCCGGCGCCGGCCAGGATCAGCGAAGCCTGCGGCGGCAGCGTGACGGCGGCGTATTGCTCGGGGTTCAGGCCGCGCAGCAGCGGATTGTCGTCCGGCAACGCCATGGCCGGCGGCAGGCCGGGCGGGAAATCGGAAGGGTCCTGAACGTGCATTTCGTTCATTTTAGGGATGCCTGGCGACCTGGCTGGAAAGTGTGCGCGACGGGAAAGCCCTGCTTGTGGCAGGCGCCACACTGCGTGCAGTGCGGTTTTGTATGCAAACGCGTAGACTCAGCCACCGGGCCCAAACTCTGGCGCCCGGTGCTGGTGAACCGCCACCGCCCCTTGCAGGGCGGCTTCGCGCGGCACCCGCCGGGCTCAGGTCAAGCGCTCGCAGCCCATGTCGGCACACTGCCTTCAACGCGCCGACACCCCTGGAGCTCCGAGAACAATGGACATCTTCGACTACGACAACGTGCTGCTCTTGCCCCGCAAGTGCCGCGTGGACAGCCGCGCCCAGTGCGACACCGGCGTGGATTTCGGCGGCCGCCGCTTCAAGCTGCCGGTGGTGCCGGCGAACATGAAGACGGTGGTGGACGAGCCCATCACCGAATGGCTGGCCGCCAACGGCTACTTCTACGTGATGCACCGCTTCGACCTGGACAACGTGGCCTATGCCCGCCACATGCGCGAGCGCGGCCTGTTCGTCTCCATCAGTTCGGGCGTGAAGCCGGCCGACCGCGAGGTCATCGACCGGCTGGCCGCCGACGGCGTGGGCGCGGACTACATCACCATCGACATTGCCCATGGGCACGCCGAAAGCGTGCGCCAGATGATCGACCACATCAAGCACAAGCTGCCGCAGGCCTTCATCATCGCCGGCAACGTCGGCACGCCCGAAGGCGTGATCGACCTGGAAAACTGGGGTGCGGACGCGACCAAGGTCGGCATCGGCCCCGGCAAGGTCTGCATCACGCGGCTGAAGACCGGCTTTGGCACCGGCGGCTGGCAGCTCTCGGCGCTGAAGTGGTGTGCCCGCGTGGCCACCAAGCCCATCATTGCCGACGGCGGCATCCGCCACCACGGCGACATTGCCAAGAGCGTGCGCTTCGGCGCCGCCATGGTGATGGTCGGCTCGCTGTTCGCCGGCCATGAAGAGTCGCCGGGCGCCACGGTCGAGGTCGACGGCAGACGCTACAAGGAGTACTACGGCTCGGCCAGCGACTTCAACAAGGGCGAGTACAAGCACGTCGAAGGCAAGCGCATCCTCGAACCCGTCAAGGGCCACCTGGCCGACACGCTGCGCGAGATGCGCGAGGACCTGCAAAGCTCCATCAGCTACGCCGGCGGCGTGCAGCTGACCGACCTGAGGAAGGTCAACTACGTGATCCTGGGCGGCGAGAACGCAGGCGAGCACCTGCTGATGTGAGGCCCCCAAGCGAAGGATTCGTGCCCGCCGCTTGCTGCACTATCATGCCCCGCACGCCTCCGACGAAGAGCGGTAGCGGCAAGCTTTGAGGGAGGGATCGCATGAGCAGCATCGACGGGAACAATCCTTTTGCGCCACAGCAAGCGGCGGGTCTGATCGTCGACACCTTTGTCGTCCAGGACTGAGACCCCCGTGCCTGCTGCCCCCGTGCTGCTGGACACGCTGCATCAGGTCGAAACGCCCGAGGGCATCACGCTGGCGCTGCGGCCGGCGGGCTTGCCGGCGCGCGGGCAGGCCTATGTCATCGACCTGCTGATCCGCATGGTGGTGATGGGCACGCTGGCGGCCCTGCTGGCCGCGCTGAAAGGCTTCGGCACCGGGCTGTGGCTGGCCACGGCCTTCCTGGTCGAGTGGTTCTACCCGGTGCTGTTCGAGCTGATGCCGGGTGCCGCCACGCCGGGCAAGCGCATCGTCGGCCTGCAGGTGCTGATGGACAGCGGCCTGCCGGTCACCGCGGGCGCCTCGGTGCTGCGCAACCTGTTGCGGGCGGTCGATTTCCTGCCGATGGCCTACTTCGCGGGCTGCATCTCGATGCTGCTGCGGCGCGACTTCCGCCGCCTGGGTGACCTGGTGGCCGGCACGCTGGTGGTCTATGCACCGGCCGCGCTGAACACCCAGGCCACTGTGGCGGGACCGGCACTGCCGCCGGCCCGACCGCTGACGGTGGCGCAACAGACCGCCGTGCTGCACCTGGCCGAGCGCCAGCGCCGGCTGACACCGCAACGCCTGGACGAACTTGCCCAGCGACTGGCACCCTGGCTGCCGCTGGATCCGCACCCGACCCAGGCCATGTCGGCTGGCGAACGCCTGCTGGCGCTGTCGCGCTGGTTGTTGGGCCAACGCGAAGCAGCACCTGCCAGCCCGTCCACACCGCCGACGGGCGACATGCGGGCCGGCATGCGATGACACCTTTCGACTTCGAGCAGGCCCACCAGGCCGACTGGCGAGCGCTGGAGCAGCAGCTTCAGGCAGCCCAGCGCGGCCGCCGCAAGGTCAAGCGCGGCGAGTTCGCCACCGAGACCGAAAGCTTCGACGCGGCGCGGCTGGCCATGCTGTACCGCCGCAGCTGCGAGCACCTGGCGCTGGCGCGCAGCCGCAGCTACCCGATTGGCCGCATCCAGATGCTGGAG
>NZ_VIDT01000411.1 GCF_006519715.1 Ideonella azotifigens | reverse complement strand
GGTCCAGCAGATGGGCCACGGACCGGGCCAGGCGCTGCAGCGCATGACCGGCATCGCGGCGCTGCAAGTGGTCCAGCAGCGCCGCCTGGGCTTCGCGCCAGACCGCTTCAGCGTGCATGGCGCGACTTCCTCAACAGCTCAGTGGCCGTGCGGAAGGTGTTCGCCGTCCTTCAGCTTGTAGACGGTGCCGCAGTACGGGCACTTGCCCTGGCCATCCTGGCTGAGGTTCAGGAACACGCGGGGGTGGTTGCTCCACAGCGGCATGCGCGGGTTGGGGCAGAACAGCACGCCCTCACCCTGCAGGTCCTTGGCGGTGACTTCGACGGTGGCGGCAGCTTGGGTTTCGCTCATGGCAGTGATGCGGTGAAGAAAGGGGAATCAGACCAGCGTCAGCCAGTGGGCGTACTTGTCGTTGCGGCCGTTGACGATGTCGAAGAAGGCGCTCTGGATCTTCTCGGTGATCGGGCCACGCGAGCCGCTGCCGATCTCGATGCGGTCCAGCTCGCGGATGGGCGTGACTTCCGCGGCGGTGCCGGTGAAGAAAGCCTCGTCGGCGATGTAGACCTCGTCGCGCGTGATGCGCTTCTCGACCAGCTTCAGCCCCAGGTCTTCGCAGATGTGGAAGATGGTGTTGCGGGTGATGCCGTTGAGCGCACCGGCCGACAGGTCGGGCGTGTAGACCACGCCGTTCTTGATCACGAACAGGTTCTCGCCCGCGCCTTCGGAGACAAAGCCGTTGGCGTCCAGCAGCATGGCTTCGTCGTAACCGTCTTCCGTGGCTTCCATGTTGGCCAGGATGGAGTTGGTGTAGTTGCTCACCGCCTTGGCCTGCGTCATCGTGATGTTGACGTGATGCCGGGTGTAGCTGCTGATCTTCACGCGGATGCCGCGCTTCAGGCCTTCTTCGCCCAGGTAGGCGCCCCAGGTCCAGGCGGCGACCATCAGGTGCACCGTGTTGCCCTTGGGGCTCACACCCAGTTTCTCGGAGCCGATCCAGGTCAGCGGACGCAGGTAGCAGCTTTCCAGCTGGTTCTCGCGAACGACCTGCTTCTGCGCCTCGGCGACCTGCTCGTAGCTGAAGGGGATCTTCATGCGCAGGATCTTGGCCGAGTTGAACAGGCGCTCGGTGTGCTCCTTGAGCCGGAAGATGGCCGTGCCCTTGGGCGTCTTGTAGGCGCGCACGCCTTCGAAGGCGCCGCAGCCGTAGTGCAGCGTGTGGGTCAGCACATGGATCTTGGCGTCGCGCCAGTCGACCAGCTGCCCGTCCATCCAGATCTTGCCGTCGCGGTCTTCCATGCCCATGGGAAATCCTTGTGAGTTCGGTGCGTTCAAACGAAGCGGAGATTTTAGGCGTCGGCGCCGGCCGCGCGGCGCAACTGCCATTCCGCCACCTTGCCGCCCTTGAGCAACACCTCGACCGAGTCACCGTTGCCGTCGGTCCAGACGAAGCGCTCATCCGGCGGTTCCGACACCCGGTCCCCCAGGCTGCCGGTGATGCGCAGCACATCCAGCAGCGTCAGCCCCTTGCGCAGCTTGGCATGCAGCATCACCGCATTGGCCACGCTGCCCAGCGGCGCCTTGCCGGCTTCGCCCAGCGCGCGCACCGAGCGGCTGAACTGCAGCAACAGCCAGAAGACCACCACCGTGCCCGCGAACAGCAGGCCCTGCCAGCCCCATTGGAAATAGCCAGCCACCAGTGCCAGCGCGGCCAGCGGCCAACCCCATCGTGCATCCATCTGAAAACTCTTGCTCGCGACCCAACGAAGGCGGGATTGTGCCGACTGGGACGGCAGGCCAAACGGCGGTTTCCCACATGGCTGCAGGATTTGCTCGGCACCTGGCGCAACACCTGCCGCGCCACCGTCACTTCTTCTGGGCGGCCGCCGCGAACTTCAGGATCTGTTCCAGCGTCACAAAGCCTGAATGCGCAGCATCGATCTCATCGAACTTCGCGGCCACGCGCGGCATGCCGGCCTGCGCCTCGGCACGGCTGAGCTTGCCGTCATGGTCGGCATCGGCCTTGGTGAAACGGTCCTGGATCTGCTGCTTCATGCTGTCGGCGGACGGGGCTGTCGCCTGGGCCTGGGCGCCGGTAGCCGCCAGCAGGGCTGCGGCGGCGAGCACGAAATGAATTTTCATGAGAGGTTTCGATGGGTATGGGGAGGCTTGGCAGCGTATCCGAAGACCCGAGCCGATGGCCTCGGCGCCATCTGACATTGCAATCTATGCCGGGTGTTGCACTTCAGAATTGAGACCGCCGTGGCAAACAATGGCCGGCCGTGCCAACGAGCAGCGAGCCGGCTCACTGCGATCGCGATTCCACTGCCCTGCAGACCAGTTGATGCCGATTGGCAAGTGCATCCTTCTGAATGGCCAAGGCCACCCTCTCTGCCTGATCGAAATTTGCAAGCGGCAACAACATGCCGCCCTGAGTGTGAATGCCCAGCATCAACGCGATGGCGGCCTCGCGCTCCAGCTTCGCATGCTTCTCCAGCATCTCAACGACAAACTCCATCGGTGTCGTGTCGTCATTCAGCAATTCAATGCCTGTTGTGAAACCGGGAGGTACCAGCTTTTCCATCGCCAGCAGCCGCGCTGACGGTGGGAACACGGGTGAGGCCGCGAGTTGCTGGGCCAGTGGGTGAGCATGGCCCCTGGTGGCGTGCAGGTACAGGCCCCAAAGCACTTCGCCATCGGTCGACAGCCCGCCACGAGTCTTGCCGGGAATGAGATTCATGAGCAAGAGAAGCCCGTTGACAAAGGTGAACGTGATGACGACGCTGCGTCCACCGACCGACTGCGGGGCGCCGTGAAGCGCCACTGCGGCCAGGGTCAACGCCAACAGCCCGGCTTGCGCCAGGGCACCCGCGCCATAGATCCAAAAAGCAGGGACGAGACTGCGCGGCGCCTGGACGAGACACGCGCCGCCCAGGCCTGAAATGTCCACGGCGAAGACCTTCAACCCGAAGGCGCGCGCGGCTAAGAAATGGCCGAATTCGTGAATCGCAATGAGCGCAGCGTACGCGAGGCAATAGAACACCGCGCCAAGTACGCCGGGATTGGCGACGCAAGAGATCAACAATCCGCCAGCCGGGAACGACCAGTGGACGAACACAGGGACGCCGCGCAGCGTGGCCACCTTCAAGCGCCCCCGCTGCGCCTGTAGATCGGCCTGGAGGGCTGCGGTGGGCGAGTCCTCCGCCGCTCTAGGCTGATCCAATGCAACGCCAAAGCGCTGCAGCAACGCATTCACGATGCAGAAGATCACGATGATGCAGACCGACCATCGCAAGAAGCCGGCGAATCCTTGCGTCTGCGATCCGAGCCGGGACTCTGGCGCCAGGATGCCGGCCGCGAGGCCAGCGAATTGCAGGACAACCTGCAGCGCAATGAGTCCGTATCCGAGGTGGGTGAACCGCAGTTGAGCAGCAACTTCCCGGCCGTCGCGACGCCTGTATCGGAACCAGAGGAAAAAGGGCAGGTAGAGCACGCCTCCAGCCAGCAGGCAAAGACCGATCAAGACCAGGATCACTGAAATTTTCATGAGCGGATGTGACTTGCGACAACGGGCGCGGCATGGACCACGCATCGGATTGTGCGATCGGCGCACGGCAGAAACGCCAGGCCTGCCAGTCGATCCTTCAAAAGATGCCGAGACCCAGCCGAAGGCAAGTTCGACCTATGCCGGCCTTGGCTTGCGCGAGTTCGCGAAAGGCGTGGATGAAGCTGCCAGGGCGGATGCCGAGCAGGCCGCCGCCGCGGGTGGAAAAGTGTTCGGGAGCCGCATCGGGCGCGAAGACCCGGCCCAGCATGTACTGGCCACGCAACACCACCCTGAAACCGGCATCCGGATAAAGGAGGTCTTACGGGCTGCCAGGCAGGTTGCGGCACAGCTCAACCCCAGCGTTGCCGTCGCTGCGCTGAAATGCCAGGGCCGGCAGCGTGAACCTGGATTTCGAATTGCCGAAGCCGGGGAATTGAACTGTGAACATTGCAGGCACCTGCGCCGGGACTGCAAAGAAGATTTTGTAGAGCGTCGGGGCTTTGTCGTGCATCGAGCGGATGCTGCTGAAACCAGCGATGGGCACGGCCGCCCGAGGCCCGTCACTCAGCACCCAGTATTCGGCCTTGGCGAGTTGCAGCGGAATGGCGACGCTTCCAAAGCCAGCGACAGCGACGTCTGCGGTTGTCGCGGGCTCGGTCCCTGCCGGGACCATGATGTTCAAGACGATGCCAGGCTTGATGGGCGACTCGGCCCGGAAATCCGTCGCCACGCTCAGCCGAACTTCGCGTTTGCTAGGTGCACCTTGCATGTAGACAAGCATGGTTCCCCCGCACTCCACCTGCGCCAAGGCCGCAGAGGAAAAAAGCAGGAGACCTGCTGCCACGAGGATTCGATCTGTCATGGAATGGCACGCAAAGATAGAGTTCGATGGCGGCATCGCCGGCTGGTGGGCCGGTACGATTTCGGCGCATCGGCGACAAGCAGCCTCACTCGTCAGCACCCAGTCTTTGGACTGCCGCCGACACCCGGCGCACACGCTGCAAGGCGCCGCGATTGGGAGTATTCACATCCAGCGCACGGCCCGGGCCTCGACGTCGGCCAGCCAGGCTGCATCCAGGTCGGCCAGCGCGAGTGACAGTGACGCTGCGCGAGCGACAGCGTGATCGCGCAGCCGATGCCCCCAGCCGCGCCGGTGACGACGGCGACACGGCCGCTGAGGTTCATGGGTGGGGTCATCGGGGTGGCGCCTGTTGAGCGGAGTCGGGCTGGGCCAGGTAGGCGGGCGAAGTCCGCGCTCATCGAGCTGACGCTACTGTTCTTTTGGCGAGGCGCTGAGCGGCGCAGCTCAGGCGGCAGGTTCAAGCCGGCCGACGCGTCCGCTGCGCAGCGCATCTGCCCAGTCGCCTCGGCCGTTTTCGTCGGCGCGGCTGGCGGCGGGCTCGAAGTCGTAGGGCGTGGCCATCAGCGCGAGTTGCCAGCCGGTGGGGCCAAGTTCGGCCAAGGCCCAGCAGGCTTGCGGGTGGCCGGTCTCGACCCAGTGCGGATGCGGGTGCACGTCGTCATAGGCCTGCAGGCCGACGCTGCCGGGGTTCAGCAGCAGCGTGTGGCCCTG
>NZ_VIDT01000410.1 GCF_006519715.1 Ideonella azotifigens | reverse complement strand
GGGCGGCCTCGCGTTCGGCCTGGGCCTTGTCGCGGATCAGCGTCAGCAGCGGGTCTGGCGCTTCGGTCGGGTAGAGGTCGAAAACCAGTCGGTGCTGGTAGGCGGCGACCGGCATCAGCGTGAATTGCTGTGGCTTGACGGTTTGCTTCAGGTCCAGCACCAGGCGCACCACACGCGGCTGGTTCTGGCCCACGCGCACGCCGCCAATGAACGGGTCGTCCGACTTGACCTTGCCAACCAGCTCACGCAAG
The DNA here is from genome assembly GCF_006519715.1 of Ideonella azotifigens. GTDB lineage: Bacteria > Pseudomonadota > Gammaproteobacteria > Burkholderiales > Burkholderiaceae_C > Ideonella > Ideonella azotifigens. Next base: position 4,866 of record NZ_VIDT01000410.1, on the reverse strand, counting down.
GCAGGGCTCATCTCCAGCCCGTCGATGTCGACCACCAGGCGCTGCGGGTCGTCGGTCAGGAAGTGGCGGGCCACCAGCGGCTGGTCCGACTCGATGGTCACGCGCGTGTATTCCTGCGCCGGCCAGACTCGCACCGAGACAATGCTGGCGCCCCAGGCGAGCTGGGCCGGGCCCAGCACCAAGGCCACGCGGCCCAGCGATTTCAAGGCGTCACGACGTTTCATGCCAGCAACTCCTGTCCTCGTGCGGTGAAGGCCTGCAACTGCACCAGGCGACTCTCGTCTTCCTGTGGAGCAATCTGCAGCGCGAGGTCTGCGGCTGGGCGATAAGGACCGGCATTGCCGGCCCATTCGCACAGCTTCAAACCGGGGGCGGCAAATACCTCCCGAAAACCCGCGTCCTCCCATTCGCGCGGGTCGCTGAAACGGTAGAAATCAAAATGCGAAACTGCCAGCGCACCAAATGGGCTGGCCAGCAGATAAGGTTCGACCACCGCATAGGTCGGGCTCTTGATGCGGCCGGTGGCCCCCAGCGCGCGCAGCAGATGGCGCACCAGCGTGGTCTTGCCGGCGCCCAGGGGGCCGTCCAGCTCGATGCAGGCGTTGGCGATGGCGGGGCGGGCCGCCCAATTGGCGGCAAATTCGGCGCAGGCAGTTTCGTCAGGCCAGCGCAGCGTGCGAGTTTCTAGAATCGGCAGATGGCTCAAAATGTGGAGGGCGGTGAAGGCGTCTCGCGGCAGCAGGCGTCTGACAAATCGCCGCCAGGAAACACGGACATCACGCAGCAGTTGCGGGACTGGGCCCGCACGCTCGGATTCTCCCAGATTGGGGTGGCCGATGTCGACCTGTCATCTGCCGAGCCGGGTTTGCTGGCCTGGCTGGATGCGGGCTTTCACGGCAGCATGGCTTACATGGCTGCGCACGGGCTCAAGCGGGCTCGCCCGGCCGAACTGATACCCGGCACGGTGCGTGTCGTCACCGCGCGCATGGACTACCTGCCTGCCAACCGCGCAGGTGACTGGCAGCAGGTCGAGTGGCAAGGCCTGGCTGACCCGCAGCGGGCCATGGTGTCGCTCTATGCGCGGGGGAGGGACTATCACAAGGTCTTGCGCGCCCGGCTGCAGCAACTGGCTGACAAGCTGGCCACCGAGGTCGGCCCACTGGGCCACCGTGTGTTCACCGATTCGGCGCCGGTGCTGGAGGTGGAACTGGCCAGCCGCAGCGGCATTGGCTGGCGCGGCAAGCACACGCTGACGCTGTCGCGCGAAGCCGGTTCGATGTTCTTCCTCGGCGAGATCTATGTGGACCTGGCGCTGCCGCTGAGCGAGCCGGTCAACGCGCATTGCGGTGCCTGCGAAGCCTGTCTGCAGGTTTGCCCGACCGGGGCCATCGTCGCGCCGTACCGGCTGGACGCCAGGCGCTGCATCTCGTACCTGACGATAGAGCACGACGGCGCGATTCCCGAGGCCTTGCGGCCGTTGATCGGCAACCGCATCTATGGCTGCGACGACTGCCAGCTGGCCTGTCCGTGGAACAAATACGCGCGCCGGGCCAGCGTGCCGGACTTCGACACAAGGCCCGCGCTGGACGGGCCCGGTCTGCTGGACCTGTGGGCCTGGGACGAGCCGAGCTTCCTGCAGCGGACCGAAGGCAGCGCGATCCGCCGCATTGGCCACCAGCGCTGGCAGCGAAACCTGGCTGTGGCGATGGGCAATGCGCTGGCCTCAGGCGTGGCCGACGAGGCAGCGCTGGGTCAGGCGTTGTCAGCCTCGCTGCCCGTGGCCACGCCCTTGGTCGCTGAGCACATCCAGTGGGCGCTGGCCCAGGCCGCCGACAAGCCTTGAGGCTTCAGCGCGTGGCGTCCAGCCCGATCAGCGCCAGTGGCAGGCTCAGCATGCCCAGCAGCGTGGACAGGCTGACCAGCCCGGCCACAAAGCTGCCGCTGCCGCCCATGCGCGAGGCCAGCACATAGGCGCTGGAGGCGGTCGGCAAGGCCGCGAAGGCGACCACCACGACCTGCTGCCCGGCAGGCAGCTCGGCCACGCGCACCAGCACGATGGCGATGACGGGCAGGATCAGGTGGCGGATGCTCATCAGCGCGGCGGCGAGCCTGGGTGCGTCCCGCAAGGCGCCCAATTGCAGCCCGGCGCCCACGGCCATCAATCCCAGCGGCAGGGCGGCGCCGCCGATGCGGCTCAGAGTGATCTGCAGCAGCTCAGGCAGTTGCAGCCCCAGCAGGTTGCCGACCAGCCCGGCGACCGTGCCGATGATCAGCGGGTTCTGCAGCAGCTCGCGCAGGAAGTTCTGGCCAGCATGTCGGGCCAGCGGCCAGACCGCCGCGATGTTGCAGACCGGCACGCACAACGCGACCAGCAAGGCCGTCCAGGCGACAGACTGAACGCCGCCCAGCCGCTCTGCCAGCGCCAGCGCGACATAGGAGTTGAAGCGGAAGGCCGTCTGCGCGCCGGAAGCGTGCAGGCGCGCGTCCACGCCAGGCCAGCGGCCGAGGGCATATGAAAGCGCAATGCCGCAGCCCACCACCGCCAGACCGCAGCCGGCCAGCGTCATCAGCGCACCGGCCTGCAGTGGCTGGCGCACGATGGCGACAAACAGCAGCACCGGGAACAGCAGGTAATAAACCAGCTTCTCGACACCGTCCCACACCGAGCGGTTCAGTGCCGTGCGGCGGCACAGCACAAAGCCGAGCAGGATCAGCAGGAAGTCGGGCAGCAGCAACAGCACATGGGACATGGCTGCAGTGTGCCTGCGAGAGCAGGGATGGCCCTTACGCAATGGCCGCAGTCCAGGCAAACCAAGGCCTCGGCATACTTCTCGGCGTGCGCTGAACCGACGGTCGGCTGGGCTATCCTGCCGCCATTGCCCTGTTCACTCTGGAGACTGCATTGCGACACTCGAACCGCCTGCGCTGGACCCTGTCCGCAGCCTTGATGGCCGCTGCTTGCGCCACTTCCGCCTTTGCGCAGAGCAACTACCCGACCAAGCCAGTCAAGCTGGTCGTGCCTTTTGCGCCTGGTGGCACCACCGACATCATCGCCCGCGTGGTGTCCGAGAAGATGAACCTGGCACTGGGCCAGACCATGATCGTCGAGAACAAGGCCGGCGGCGGCGGCGTGGTGGGCGCGCTGGACACGGCGCGTGCGGCGCCGGATGGCTATTCGCTGGGTGTGGCGACGGTGTCGACCACAGCGGCCAATCCGGCCATCAACCCGAAGATCGCCTACAACCCGCTGACCGACTTCACGCCCATCATCAACATCGCTGCCACGCCGAACGTGATCGCGGTGCATCCGTCCTTCCCGGCGCGGGACTACAAGACCTTCCTCGAAGTCCTGAAGAAAAATCCCGGCAAGTACAGCTTTTCCAGCTCCGGCACCGGCGGCATCGGCCACCTGCAGATGGAGTTGTACAAGAGCCTGACTGGCGTTTTTGTGACCCACATTCCTTACCGCGGCGCAGGCCCTGCGTTGAACGACACGGTGGCGGGTCAAGTGCCGATGATCTTCGACAACCTGCCGTCCGCGCTGCCCTTCATCAAGGAAGGTCGCCTGATCGCCATCGTTGTCGCTGCACCGCAGCGCTTGGCTGTTTTGCCCGACGTGCCGACGTTCAAGGAAGTGGGCCTGGAGCCGGTGAACCGCATGGCCTACTACGGCATCTACGGTCCCAAGGGCCTGCCCAAGGACGTGGTCGACAAGGTGGCTGCTGCGGTCAAGAAAACGGCCGAACTGCCTGAGGTCAAGAAGCGAATCGAAGACACCGGTTCGCTGCTGGTGCTCAACACCCCCGAGCAGTTCGCCGCGCAGATCAAGGCCGAGTTCGACGTCTACAAGCAGGTGGTCGCCAAGCAGAAGCTGACGCTGGAGTGACGCGGCCGGAGAGGCCTGATGGGCCTGTGCTGCATCTGCCGCCTTGCGCGGTGGATGCAGGCCTGATCGATCTGTTCAACGACGCGTTGTGGCTGGAGGATGGGCTGAGCGCCAACACCCTGGCCGCCTACCGCCGTGACTTGCAGGGGCTGGCCAGTTGGCTGGCCGAGCAGGGCGGCGTGGACCTCACCCAGGTCACCCAGGTCCATCTGCAAGCCTACGCAACGGCCCGGCATGCCGGCAGCCGCAGCAGCAGCGCCAACCGCCGCTTGGCGGTTTTTCGGCGCTTCTATCGCTGGGCCTTGCGTGAGCACCACGTCAAGGTGGATCCGACCCTGCAGTTGCTGGCCGCCCGCCAGCCGATGCGCCTGCCCAAGACCTTGAGCGAGGCACAGGTCGAAGCGCTGCTGCGAGCGCCGGACGTGATGACGCCACTGGGCTTGCGCGACCGCTGCATGCTGGAGCTGATGTACGCCAGCGGTCTGCGGGTCAGCGAACTGGTCGGTCTGCCGTCCATCAACCTCAGCCTGAACGATGGTGTGCTGCGTGTCAGCGGCAAGGGACAGAAGGAGCGTCTGGTTCCCTTCGGCGAAGAGGCCGAGCGCTGGCTGCGGCTTTATCTGGCAGATGGCCGCCCGCAGATTCTGCAAGGCCAGGCAAGCGACGCCTTGTTCGTCACGGCGCGCGGTGGGCCGATGACACGCCAGATGTTCTGGACGCTGGTGAAGCGGCATGCGGCGCAGGCCGACATCCGCGTGCCGTTGTCACCGCATACCTTGCGCCACGCCTTCGCGACCCATCTGCTGAACCACGGCGCAGACCTGCGGGTGGTGCAGATGCTGCTCGGCCACGCAGACATCTCGACCACGACGATCTACACGCATGTGGCGCGAGAGCGCTTGAAGTCATTGCATGCGCAGCACCATCCGCGAGGGTGACGGCGGCGATGTTGCGGTGTCGCGCCGTTGCGATCACCCATG
>NZ_VIDT01000041.1 GCF_006519715.1 Ideonella azotifigens | reverse complement strand
ACGCACCCTGCAGCGCGTCGGGCATCGTGCGGCGCCACCCGGACATCCGCTGGCTGCGCCGTGCCGACGACATCCAGGCGCTGGCCCGCATCCAGGCCGAACTGCTGGACGCGCTGTGGCCGCTGCTCAAGCCCGGTGGCCGCCTGGTTTATGCAACCTGTTCCTTGTTCAAGGACGAAGGCATTCGGCAGATCGACGCATTTTTGCAACGCCATTCGCTGGCACCCGGGGTCATCGCAGCCCAGTCGCCCGGCCACCTGCTGCCGCTGCCGGACAATGCAAGGCATCTCCCGTCAGCCTCGCTGGCCGACGGTTTTTACTATGCCTTGCTGCAACGGCCCGCTGCTGCCTCTGACTGAATGCCGATGGGTTTTGAAAGCGCCCCCAGGACCGGGCTGCGCCCAGTCCGCCCCCCGTGGGGGGTGAGGGAACTTGGGGCGGCCCTGCGTTTCCTCATGAGGATGTCCGGCCCGACTGGCCGCGGCGCGACTTGCGCGGCTGCGGCCTGCGTGCGCGGGCTGCTGCTGGCCGCTTGGTTGGGCGTGCTGGGCCACACGGCAGGGGTGCGGGCGCAAGGCATCGAGCTGCCGCAGCTTTCGCTGAGCCGGCAGGAGGGCGGGCTGACGCTGGACTTTGAAGTCAAGCTGGCGCTCAGCCGTGCCACCGAAGATGCGCTGCAGCGCGGCGTGCCGCTTTATTTCACCGCCTCCGCGCAGGTCTTTCACCCCCGCTGGTATTGGCGCGACGAGCGCGTGGCCCGCGCCACCCGCACCTGGCGCATCTCCTACCAGCCGCTCACCTCCAGCTGGCGCGTCAGCTTCGGTGCGCTGAGCCAGAACTACCCCAGCGCCGAGGCCGCGCTGGCGATGATCTCGCGCGCCACCCGCTGGCGCATTGCAGAACCCGAGCAGATCGACCCCAGCGAGCGCTACTACGTCGAGTTCAGTTACCGGCTGGACAGCAGCATGCTGCCGCGCCCGCTGCAGCTGGACCTGGCGGTGCAGTCCGACTGGCGGCTGTCCGTCGAGCGCACACTGAAGCTCGACTGAGCCTTTGATCCAGCCCCCCGCCACGCGCCTTGCCACCCGACCCGCGATGAAAAACTCCGTGCGCCTGGGCTGGGGCCTTGCCACGCTGGTGGCAGCGGGCCTGGGCCTGGTGCTGGCGGTCGTGCTGTCGCTGGTGGTGCAGGGCCCGCTGGGCTACGGCGGCCACTTCGTCTGGTTGTTCTGGGTCAATGTGGGCGTGGCCGGCGTGCTGGCGCTGGTGCTGCTGGCGGCGGCCATCCGGCTGGTGTTCCGGCTCAAGGCCGGCAAGTTCGGCAGCCGGCTGCTGATCAAGCTGGCGGGCATCTTCGCGCTGGTCGGCGTGCTGCCGGGCGCACTCATCTACACCGTCAGCTACCAGTTCGTCTCCCGCAGCATCGAGGCATGGTTCGATGCCAGCGTCGAAAGCGCGCTGGACGCCGGCCTGGCGCTGGGCAAGGGCACGCTGGAAGCGCTGGCCTCGGACCTGGTCAACAAGACCCGCGCCGCGGCCGACCGGCTGGCCGAGGTGCGCAGCAGCGACCCGGCCCTGCTGCAACTGGAGCGCCTGCGCGAGCAACTGGGCGCCACGCAGGTGGCGGTCGTCAACGGCAATGGCCAGGTGCAGAGCAATGCCAGCGCCACGGCCGACCTGGGCATCGAGCGGCCGGCACCGGCACTGCTGCGCCAGGCCAAGGCGGTGCAGTCGGTCAGCCAGGTGGAGGGCCTGGAGGACGATGGCACGGCCGCCGCCGGCCTGCAGCCGGCCCAGGTTCGCGCGCTGGCGCTGATCCCGGATGCGCGCATCAAGCTCTCCGGCGAGTCCGACCGTTACCTCATGGTGCTGCAGCCGCTGCCCACCGCGCTGACCAGCAATGCGCTGATCGTGCAGGCCGCCTACCGCGAATACCAGCAGCGCCACATCGCGCGCGACGGCCTGCGCCGCATGTACATCGGCACGCTGACGCTGGCGCTGGTGCTGTCGGTCTTCGGCGCGGTGCTGCTGGCTGTCGTGCTGGGCAACCAGCTGGCGCGGCCGCTGCTGCTGCTGGCCGACGGCATGCGCCAGGTCGCGCGTGGCGACCTGACCGCCAAGCAGATCTTCACCTCCAACGACGAGATCGGCGAGCTGACACGCAACTTCGCCCACATGACCGAGCAGCTCGGCAGCGCCCGCCAGCAGGCCGACGCCAGCCTGCGCCAGCTCGAAGGCGCACGCCTGCGGCTGCAGACCATCCTCGACAGCCTGACGGCTGGCGTCATCGTGTTCGACCGCGACCACCTGATCGACACCGTGAACCCTGGCGCCACCCGCATCCTGCGCGCGCCGCTGTCCGTCTTCGTGGGCCGCGGGCTGGGCGAGGTGCCCGGCATGACCGACTTCGCCGCCGCGATCCACCAGCGCTTCGCGCAGCACCAGAGCAGCCCGGAAGACGGCGAGCGCGACCATTGGCAGGAGTCCTTCGAGCTGCGCCAGAGCGAGCGCGAAGGCGGCATCACGCTGCTGGTGCGCGGCGCGCTGCTGGTTGGCGGTGCGCGCCTGGTGGTGTTCGACGACATCACCGAGGTCGTCTCGGCGCAGCGCAGCGAGGCCTGGGCCGAGGTCGCACGCCGGCTGGCCCACGAGATCAAGAACCCGCTGACGCCGATCCAGCTCTCGGCCGAGCGCCTGCAGCACAAGCTCGAAGCCAAGCTCGAATCGCCAACCGACCAGGCCATGCTGGTGCGCTCGGTGGCCACCATCGTCAACCAGGTGCAGGCGATGAAACAGTTGGTCAATGAGTTCCGCGATTACGCGCGGCTGCCCGCGGTGCGCCTGCAGGACACCGACCTGAACGAGCTGGTCGCCGAAGTACTGGGCCTGTATGGCGACGACCAGGAGCGCGGCCGGCTGCAGGCCCGTTGCGTTCCCGCGCTGCCGCTGGTGCGGGGCGACCCGACCCAGTTGCGCCAGGTCATTCACAACCTGGTACAGAACGCCTTGCAGGCGCTGGCCGGCCGTGAAGACGGCAAGGTCTGCGTCGAGACCGAGATCGCGCGCCATGAAGACGGCCGCGTGCGGGCCGTGCGCCTGAAAGTGGCAGACAATGGCCCTGGGTTCAGCGACAAGGTGCTCAAACGTGCGTTCGAACCCTACGTCACCACCAAGAGCAAAGGCACTGGCCTGGGACTTGCGGTGGTGAAGAAAATTGCCGACGAACACGGCGCGCGCGTTCGCATCGTCAACCTGCCCCCCCAGAATGCAGGCAGCGATGCGCCGTCGGGCGCGCAGGTTTCGCTATCATTTTCCAGCTTCATTGAACAGAAGGATCCTCCAGTGAATGGCCCGGCCCACCCACCCGGCGCCTGAACGCTGTCTCGGACATCCATGGCAACGATACTTGTAGTCGACGACGAGATGGGCATCCGTGCCCTGCTGTCGGAAATCCTCACCGATGAAGGTCACGCCATCGAGCTGGCCGAAAACGCCGCTCAGGCCCGTGCGGTGCGCGAGCGCCTGCGGCCGGACCTGGTGCTGCTCGACATCTGGATGCCCGATGTCGATGGCATCACCTTGCTCAAGGAGTGGGGTGCCAGCGGCCAGCTGACCATGCCGGTGGTCATGATGAGTGGCCACGGCACGATAGACACCGCGGTCGAGGCCACCAAATACGGCGCCATCGCCTTCCTCGAAAAGCCCATCACGTTGCAAAAGCTGCTGCGTGCCGTCGAGCAGTCGCTGGCTCGCACGCCTGCACGCCCGCCGGCCCCGATGGGCGCGCCCACCGCCTACCGCGGCGAAATCGGGTTGACGGTCGAATCCGCGATGACTGGCGGCGTCGGCCTGCCCGCGCTGCCGGTGGACCTCGGCCCGCAACCCGAACAAAGCTTCGACCTCGACCGCCCGCTGCGCGAAGCCCGCGACGCCTTCGAGAAAAGCTACTTCGAATTCCACCTCGCCCGCGAGAATGGCTCGATGACCCGCGTCGCCGAAAAAACCGGCCTGGAGCGCACCCACCTCTACCGCAAGCTCAAGCAGCTTGGCGTCGACCTGACCCGCAACAAACGCGGCAGCATCGCCTGAAACCATGCTATAGTGTTTGACTTCGCTGATCGCACATCAACACGCTTGATTGCAGCACAGCAAAGTGATTGGCCTGGTAGCTCAGTTGGTAGAGCAGCGGATTGAAAATCCGCGTGTCGGTGGTTCGATTCCGCCCCAGGCCACCAGGAACGCTAAGCCCTTGATTCTTAACAGGATCAGGGGCTTTTTGCTTTCCGGCATACGCCTAACCCGCTTGGATTGGTACACCAGGCAGGTACACCGTGGCATCAATTCCCACTGCGTCTAGACTCGCTGGCACCCGCATCCCGCGTCGTCGTTCGTTCATGGCTCAGCCGTTCAAGCATCCCGCCTCCGGCATCTACTACCTGCGCCGCAAAGTGCCACCCGAATTGAGGGCGTCTCTCGGGCGTGAGTTCAAGCAGTCACTGAAGACCCGCGAGCCCGCGGAGGCCAAGGCCCGTTTTGCAGAAGCCTGGGCGCAGGCTGAGGCTGCCTTTGCTGCCGCTCGGGCTCAGCTCGCCGGAGTCGAAGCAATCGGCGTCGGCGATGCGCATCAATTGGCCGCAAGATGGTTTCGCGAGGAGCAGGCGCGCGTTGAGCGGGAAGGTGCGTTCACTGAAATGCTCGCGGAGGGCTCTAGAACGGCCTCTGGGCGTGGCGATGAGGTGGGTGAATGGGCTACCAGCTACTCCACGTTTGAAGCGGCTGCAGAGGAGGGGAATGGCCCGCCGAATGACGATTGGGCTGCGGTGGTCGCTCCCCACATTGCCAAGGCCCTCAGCAAGCACAAGTTGCCCCGACCGGCGCCCGGTAGTCGTGCAGCCGAACATCTGAGCGCAGCATTCTTGGAGCATCTGCATAAGCTCTCTGATTGGGCCATGAGCCGATACGAGGGGCGGTATTTGGCGCTCGGGCTTGGCGTGGCCCCTGTACAGCACTTGCGCTCGGAGGGACCCAAGCCGTCCATGTCGAAAGCGGTGAAGCTCATGGCACTGTTCGATGAGTACAGCACCGATAAGACCCTCAACGATGGCGACACGCGAGCAACTCGCAAGACCCTGGCGAGCTTTCAGGCGACGGTGCAGCGCTTCACAGAGTTGATGGGCGACTTGGACATCACTGCCATCAACCGCGAGGTTGTAGCCCGGTATCGTGCCGAGCTTGCTCGCTTGCCTGCCAAGGGGGAGGGGACTCGGGGACTCAATGCTTCTCAGCTGATAGCAAAGGCCGAGAAGGAGGGGCTGCCGCGTCTGTCTGAGCCGACGATCCTCAACCACATTCGAGCGGTGTCGGCGGTGCTGAGTCATGGTGTGCGGCTGCAGCGGCTTCCCGAGAACCCAATCATTGCTGGCGGCGTCGGTCGTAGTGCGGCCAAGGCTGCCACACGCCGAGTGGCCGGGATCAGGCGGCGCAAGGACTATTCGCCTGATGAACTGCGGGCCATCTTCACTAGCCCTGCCTTTACGGAGACAGATTGGGCACCGCCGCGTGCTGCGTTCGGCAAGGCTTGGTACTGGCTGCCGCTGTTGCTGTACTACACCGGAGCACGCAGGGAAGAGCTTGCGCAGCTGAAGGCATCCGATGTCAAGAAGTCGCCTGATGGCATCTGGCACCTGAACATCCTTGCGGCAGAAGACGAGGAGGACGGTAGCCGCGGGGTCAAGACTGAAGGCAGCCGGCGTCTGCTTCCGCTACACCCGGACTTGGTCAAGCGAGGGTTCCTTGACTATGCATCGTCGTTGCCGACAAAGGGGCAACTCTTCCCAGACTTGAAGCCAAGCCCTAGTGGCTACTTTGGTGCGAACTTCGGCAAACGGTGGGCGGTATACCTGAAAGAGACTGTGAAGCTGGATAGCTCAGTCAGTCCCATTCACGGATTCCGCCACACCTTCAAGACGCTATCCCGCGATGTTGGCATCCCTGAAGACGTGCATGACGCGATCACAGGCCATGCGGGAACCGGAGGCATTGCACGGGACTATGGTTCTATGACGCTGCGGCGGATGGCTGAAGAACTCGCCAAGTACCCGGAAGCTCCAACCGTCTGAACCGCCATTGCTTACACAGCAGGCGCGCGCCTAACAAGAGGAAGGCTTCTTGAAGGCCTACGCGGAGCACAGGCCCCTTTCCTGCGGGGCCTTCTTCCAAGCCTGCGGGCCTCGGGGCAGACTCAAGGACATCTGAGACTACGGAGCTTCCAGCCGGACGGCCTCTGGCAGTCGGGGGACGAGGACACTCTGGAACTCTCGAACTCTCAAGGGCTCAGGGACTTCTAGGCTTCTGCGCTACTCGCTTGGCCTCGGGCAGGCTATCAAGCTCTTAGAGGCCTTCATTAGGCTTTGCACTGGGGACAGTGCACATAGATGCGCGATGTGCTTTTATTCGATTTACTCGGTTCTCTCTGTTAGTAGGGTACCGAATTGCAGGCCCCTATTTCCGACAACCATCGGGCATGGGTTCGTCCAGGCGGGCAGGGGGGATATGGCGTCTCGATTGAGTCACATCCCCTCTCGCCTAAGTCCACAATTTTTTTGAAATTTCAGGGGCGCTGCGTATCAGCCTCAGCCTTCGGCTTGGCTTGCGTGGTATACCCTCGCTAAGCCCATTGGGTTGACTTTCTCTCCCATGAAGTCAAAGTATTCCCTTCCTCCATGCTGTCGCCCCAAGTCGAAGTCAGGGTCGCCCTGCAGATCCAGTGATTCAACGGTGAAGGGCACAGCCTTCGCCCTGCTGCCACCCATCAGGCGAACATGCCCCGCGGCGATGAGTTGGGCATAGTCTTCGCCGTCCATTATTGGAATTCCGCTGAGTTGGATCGCGGCGTCGAAGAACCCTGTGAGGTATCCGCGTGCAAATTTCTCATGCAGGAATGTTTGGTACCTGCTTGCGTCGAGGCTGCAGAAGGCCAGTTGCACGCTGAGCGTGTCTGCGGCGCCCGATATGAATCGCCCCAACACAGCGCCCGGCGACATGGCTGGCTGCTGCTTCTTCTTGAAGAGTCCGAACATTTTGCTGAAGTCCATCTGGGTGGATAAGAGTGGCTGACCTTGTTGCCCAATCGGGGGGCTTCCGTTGCCGACTCAGGCGAGCTTTCTTGTGCTCTCAGGGATGTAATCCGGAATCGGGTCTATGAAGGCGTACACCTCCTGGTCCAGTTCCTCGCAAGCGGGGCATGTTTTCTCCCGGCGCTGTTTGTTGCTCAGAGGGTTGGAGCACCGCTCGCATCTGAAGGGCATGAACGCCAAGACGATGAGCGCCATTCCGAGAGATAGAAAGCCAAGGGTCCCCCAAGCGAGAGCGCTGCGGTTCTTGCGGTAGGCCAGGCCCCCTGTAGCAATGCCAGGGATGCCGAAGAAGACGAGGTCCACGAACATGGACATTGCTGTGACGCGCATGGCTGCTCCTAAAAAAGCGGGCACAGCAAGTCTACCAATGAATCCTTTAGGTTGTAGTCCTATAGGTTGCGGATTGGTCCACTGTGCTGGTGAGCATCAACAACAAGTCAGACTTCGGCGCCGCGTTTCTGTTCGCCAGGAAGGCGCAGGGCCTCACTCAGGAGGACTTCGATGAGGTGTCCAGCCGGGTCTATGTCAGCGCGCTGGAACGAAAGATCAAGCAGCCGACCCTCCCCAAGGTTGACGAGCTAGCCGCGCGGATGGGCTTGCATCCTTTAGCGGTCCTCGCCCTCGCCTACTGTCTGCCTCTAGGCGAACGGGGGGAAATTGATCAGTTGCTGGCGATGCTGCGACAAGAGCTTCTTGCCGTTACCAAGCTCTGATTGGCTAGGTCTGTCGCCGGCTCTCTTGCAGCAAGGGTTTTCTGATTTTTCCCTCAGTGTCCTCCGTGTTCGTGGACAATCCTTGGGTACTAAAGGGAGGTTGCTGATGACGCTTTTTCAGTTGGTCAAAATCACGCTCGATGAACTCTATAAGGAGGCGGTCCAGCTATATGGGGTTAAAGTCGATGACGAGATTAAGTCCCGGTTTCTTTACCTGACAACGAGCTACACCCAGCTCTCGTCGACCACACGGGCTCCAATCGACTACAAAGATCCGGCGATTAGGTTTGCGTATGTCTATAAGTACACCGCAAGTCACGGAGACTACGTTGTTCAGTTGCTGGCGATCCTAGCGCAGGCGCTCGGTGGTAAAATTTTCCAGTCCGATGTGGGGCGAGTGAGTTGCATCGGGGGTGGGCCGGGGAGCGACGTCATAGCTGTCGTCAAGTATCTTGCCGACTCGGCTGGCAAGGAAGCTGTCAACAAGTTGATGGTCTATCTGCTCGACAAGGAGCAGGCTTGGGCGGACTCGTGGAGCGAGCTAAACATGAAGCTGTCTTCCTCAACCGTTCAGCTCCACACGGCGTTCCAGCAAATGGATGTACTCAATCCCGACTGGACGTCACAGCGCAAATTCCTTGAAGCTGACGTGTTCACCCTCAGCTACTTCGTATCTGAGGTATACGCGCTTGACGGAAGCGGTGTCGTCACCCAGTTCTGGCAGCGCTTGTTTAAGGAGGCGAAGTCGGGTGCGATCTTTCTGTACGACGACAACGGTAGCGACACCTTCAACAATTACTTTGACTACCAGTGGAAGACTGCGGGGTTGCAACTCCTCTCGCAAGAATCGAACGTTCGGTGGTACCCGCGCAGTTCAGAGCAGAAGTCCGAGCTCGCTTTCTACACCGCCAAGTTCAACGCGATTCCCAAGGTTCAGAGCACGCTGAGCTATCGCATCCTTCGCAAGCCATGACTCTTGATCTGTTCGCAAGCGAGCCGGCTCTTGAGCGTCTTCAGATCGAGGATGCGGAGATCAGTTTCGCCCGACAGATTGATCTAGGTGAGCCTACTGATGAGGTGCTGCGAGAGCTCATTGACAGCACCCCATGGCGGCAGGAGGCGGTGACTATCTACGGGAAGAAGCACCTGCAGCCTCGACTGGTCGCGTGGTATGGCGATGTTGGGCGGACTTACTCGTACTCGGGCATCTCATTGGAGCCGCTGCTCTGGACCGACACCCTCGCCAAGTTGCGGGACATCGTGCAAGACCTCGTCAATGAGCGATTCAACAGCGTTCTGTTGAACTACTACCGCGATCATCGAGATAGCATGGGCTTTCACAGCGACGATGAGAAAGAGTTGGGCCCGACTCCGGTTATTGCGTCAGTCAGCCTGGGCGCAACTCGCACTTTTGTGCTCAAGCACAAGACTCGGCCTGAGCTGAGCCCCGTCCGCTTGGAACTGCCTTCGGGAAGCCTGCTGCTGATGAAGGGGCTCACGCAGAAGAACTGGAAGCACGGCATCGACAAGCAGTCGAAGCCTTGTGGCCCACGGGTCAACCTGACGTTTCGCCGGATTGTTCCGAGATGAGCGCGTCTGAGCAGCTCGATCCCTGTCTTCGCGCCGATGACAACAGGGCTCTACTGGCGCGAGGTGGCCTGATTGATACCCTCTTTTGGTACACTTAACTCCGTTCGCTAGACTTAAAAACTCTGCCAATTCATAGGGTTAGCTTCCTGAGGTGCCGTGTCGGTGGTTCGATTCCGCCCCAGGCCACCAAATCGCAAGCCCTTGATTCCGAACGGATCAAGGGCTTTTTGCATTCAGCCTGCGAGGCGTTTCGCGGCGTCTTGCAACCCTGCAAAGATGGCGTTGGTCACCTGGGTGTCCCATCCCTGCGGCAGCCCCGCGCCGACCTTGGCGATGACCTCCGGTGTTCGCGAGACGATCTGTTCAATCAGGTAATCAATCTCCCGCCCATCTTCCGTCAGCACACCATGCCGTTTGCCGAGCGCCAGCCAGTGCCGGCGCAGGATGTCCCGCATCTTCCAGTGCGCGTTTGTTGACCGCACGGCCATGGCCATCCTGGCCTTGAGCGGTGGGAGGTTCGATGGCCCCTTGCCCGGCACCGGGTACGCTGACAGCACGTCGTACAGCGGTGTCAGTTGGTAGCGGCCGCCGGGGCGCAGGAACAGGCTGAAGTTCTTGGCGTGGCCGTCGGTGGCGCACAGCATCCAGAAGAGCAGTTGCGCCTTGAAGAAGTCGCGGCGGTCTTGTTCGCGGGTCGTCGAGCCATCGAGCACATCGAGGATGCGGTCCATGCCCGGCCCGCCGTCGGCTTCGTACTTCGCTTCGGGCGGCACGCCGGTGGCTTGGCACATGTCCTCCTGCGGCAGCCGGACGAGGCGGTTCTCCCCGGAAGGATGCGTCCACCAGGCGCGGTCGAAGCGCTCGATGACCAAGGCTTTCACGTCCTCGAACTGCAGCGGGTGACAGGTCGCAACGGGCAGCCCGAACTCGCGCAGGATCAAGGCGCACAGCCACTCGTTCTCGACCGAGTCGCGCATGTCGAGCTTCATTCCGCCGATGAGGCCCAGCGGCAGCTTGAAGATGTGCGTCGTGGGCGTGCTGCCACGCGGAAGGCACCACTGGCCGTCTCGCAGCAGCAGGGCCGTCTTCTCCTGGGCGCCGGCAATCGAGATGCGGAAGTCGTCGTCATCGCCGCCCCAGCCCATGGCATTCAGGGTCGTCGTCCCGCGCAGGACCTGGGCCACTTGCGCTTCGCTCAAGGACTCGGCCTGCAGGGGCGCGGTGCCGGTGGATCTTGTGCCCTCAGGGAGGATTTCGAGCGCACCAACGCAGTCCCGACCGATCTCGGCCAGCAACTCGAACGCCCTGGTGGATCC
This sequence comes from Ideonella azotifigens, assembly GCF_006519715.1. GTDB lineage: Bacteria > Pseudomonadota > Gammaproteobacteria > Burkholderiales > Burkholderiaceae_C > Ideonella > Ideonella azotifigens. The sequence goes on along the minus strand of NZ_VIDT01000041.1, from coordinate 7,159 downwards.
GGTGTTGAAGCGGCGTGCCAGCCGTTCCCGGATGTCCTTGCTGTCGGGCAGCAGGTTCTCGAAATAGGCGCGGACCTTGTCGCCACGATGCGGCGCATTGCCCGGCGTGAAAGGCAAGGACAGGGACAGCGGGCGCCCTTGCTCGGACTGGGTCCAGGCCGCGTCGTACTGGAGGGTGTCTGGCGCGTTCGGCGCGAGGCTCCAGTTGCCGACGTAGGCCCCGTTCATCCAGAGGCCCAGTGTTCGGGTGTGAGAGCGGCGCCCCATGGCTACCAAGCCGGCTTGTCGGTAGCGGTGCGCTGACCAGGTGGGTCGGGTGCCGGCGTGGGGGAGGGCTTCCCGAGCGCCAATTCGACGCCCAGGATGTTGAGCAACTTCAGCAACCGCGCGGCGCCCACCTTGTCGGCGTTGCGCTCCATCGCCGAGTAAGTCTGCTGGGAGACACCCAGGCGCAACGCAACCTCGCCCTGGGTCAGGTCGGCTTCCTTTCGGAAGGCCTGCAGCAGCGATGGCAGTTGCTCGGCGGTGCGTACGGTGAACTGGGCCATACAGTCTTTGATGCGTGAATGGAGCTTACGTGCTAAAAGCTGTATTTGCAATCTACTGCTTGTGGGCTGTTTCTGCAGATGCCTGTCCAACTGCTGGAGCCGACGGAGTTCGGCGGGCATCAGCGGCTGTCCGGTTTGCCTTCGGGGCCGGCGCTGCCAGCGTCAGTGGGGCGCAGGGGCTTTTGCTTTCCGGCGCATGCCTGACCTGCTTGAGCGGGTACAACGGGCACCAAGGCGTCACAGAAACTCTGGCTTTATCTTGGCCGACTCGGCGGCAAGCCTGGTTAAACGGGTGGCCTGTCCCACCACGAAATCTCTGAGTTGCCCTGCGAAGGCGCGCTCATCGTCGTCGATGTAGTCATCCGCCATGGCCTGTGTCGGCGCGTGCGCCATCACAAGCTTGGCCAGCCGCACGGCCTCGCGTTTGAGCAGGTTCCTGTCGAGCCCGCATCGCTTTGCAAAGTCGGCCAGCTGAAACGCACTCACCTCATTGAGCGAGAAGGCATCGCCCCAGGCCATGGCCAACTCGTGGGCGATGCCTGGGTACTGCACCACACTGACCAGGTCGTACCAAGGCGCCGGGTCCAGTCCCTCGCGGCGCACGAAGAATGAGAAGTTCTTGCCATGCGCGTCGGAGTTGCCGATGAGGAACTGGAACAAGGCCCACCTCAGCAAGGTCATGCTCGCCGCGGCCTTGTTGACGGTTTGCTCGACGCGCTCGAACAGCATTTCGAAGCTCACGCCCTCCCGGATGTTGCGCACGTGCTCGCCACTCCCCAAGTTCCGCTCGTACTTGTAGCTCTCGGGCAGGTCCGAGGCCTGGCAGGCGTCGATGATGTGCAGGCGCTTCACGGTGGGCTCGTTGGCGCCATGCGCGGCACCTTCCACGACGCCTTGAACGACAAGCCGGTCGAACCGGCGAACGACGAGTACCGGCCTTGGTGTCCGATAGATGCTGACCTCGGCGACCGGCAACTGCATGCGACTAGCCAAGGACATGCAGAAGTGTTCGTTGACGACCAGATGCGGCGTTGCCTGACGCGCAGGGTCTGGCTTGAGGATGTGGGTCGACGCCAGGGGCGGCTCGACCAGCAACAGGCGTCCTCCGTCGCTCAGCGGGCGGTCCAGGTAGACCATCAACTTGTCTTGCACGCCCGCAATCGACATGCGGACCTTGCCATCCCAAACCGCCAGCGGAATCTGGTCGCGCTCGGCGATTCGTCTGTCCAGTTCTTCGCGGGTCACTTCACGCGGCGGCTTGGCGGCGACGACGGGCGGCACTTCATCCGAGCGCCAGAAGCGGAACGCCCCGGTGGTCTCGGTCCCCAGTGCGCTGATGAGCGCGTAGATGTTCGACTTCGATACGCGGTAGGTCGTGGCCGTGATGTCGAGTGCGCGGCCTTCGGGGAGCAAGTTCTCCACAAAGCGCTTCACTGCGCCGATGGCATGGCCGTCGGCCGAGGGCTGGAAGGGCAGCGCGGGCGACAGTGGAAACGCACCCGGCGCCGCGACCCAGTCCGCGTCGTAGTCCAGTGACCACCGGTCGTTCAAGGCCTCGTAGCCGAGCGTCGCCACCTTCTGGTCATCCGCCCAGAGGGTGAGCGCATGCGGCGCAATGGGGGCGTCGGTGGCCGAGTTCATGGCTGCCCCGGAAGCTCGACTCTGGGATGCAAGACGGACTGCATCATCGGATGGTCCTTGGGGCCGAGCACGAGTGCGAGCCCCAGGCTGTCCAAGACCGCCAGCAGCTTGTCCAGTCGCACGGAACCCTTGCCGTTTTCGAGGCGGGAGAGCAGGTCGACGGAAACGCCGCTCAAGGAGGCCGCATCGTCAATGCGGAGCGACTGTGCTCGACGCCGTGCTCGGATGGCTGGGCCAAGGGTGCTCGCGTCGGTAATGTGCAGGAGCGCGGGGTCGGTGAGGCTCGAAGTCATTTCGGAATTCCCGGGATGATGGCCTCAGGTTTGCGGCCGGAGGAGGAATTTCTGGAATTCCGAAATAGTGCCATGACTCGGCTTTGGTGGCGCGGTAGTTCACTAAATTCCGAAATTCACACCGAATCCCAGACTCTGACGGCCTCGCGCCTTAAATTCCGAAACGAGCTTGCCTGGCATGCGACACCAACGCCAAGGCCGGATTGCAGGGGCGAGGCGCCGGCGGAACTCACGCCCATGGGGGCTTGAGGGGAAGCCGATCAACCTTCGGCCAAGGCGCGCAGGGCCACCGTGTAGCGCTTCCAGGTGACCGCATGCACATCAACGTCCGTCAAATGCGCCTCAGCGATCGGTCGTCCTTGCAATCGAAGCGCGATCGCCATTGGCACATGGCCCAGCCTGCTCCCGGTGACCGTTGACACCGAAAAGGCAGGTGTTCGATGCCAATCTTCCCTGGTCAAGACGACGGGGTCGAGCCTGTGCGGCAAGTTGCATGCATCAATCGCGTGGAAGCGGACGCCGGCCAGATAGAAGGACAGGTTCAATGCGTGCGCTCCGCGGGGCCCGAATGAGCCCAGGATGGTGGCGCTGCAGATCGCGATGCCGGACTGAACGACAGTTCTTCTATGCAAGGCGTCCTCCACAGCACGACGCACCCTGCCGTGCATAGTCCAAGTCATGCAATGCGCCAAGCTGGTCATCTGTGAAGCTGCTGCAGACCCCGCGAGCCCAGTTCTTCACCGTAGCGCTGACGGCGGATGCGATTGCGATGGCGTGGGCAGCCTCATTGACGTTGGCTTGCACGCGCTTGTTGTCGATTTGGCTGAGGCAGGCGTGTTTGACGTACAGCAACCAAATGGCTCGGCAGTCCTGATCTCCATTTGCGTAGGAACGCAGCAGGCTTGTGAAGAGATCCATGAAGTTGCCATCTTCACTCAGGAGTTCGCGCAACTCCGCCAGCGGACTGGACATGTAAGCTGAGTCCCTTGCGATTACTTCATTGCTCAGCATGCGCCGCAGAAGCCCGACGATGTATCTGCCCATCCCTTCGGTCAATTGGGCGTCAGGGTCGCGGACGACCTTGTTCAACAGGCCCGCCATGACTTCGGGCGTGGGCACGTCGCTCAGGACGACCGCACTGATGTAGCCGTTCTCATCGGAGGTCTTGGCCGTCTTGGTGCCGCGCGTCGCGTTCAAGTAGTCCTCGCCCGAACCGAGTTTGGTCTTTGCGATGTTGGTTAGCAGTCCGAGCTCGGCGAGATCGCGATTGATCTGGATGAGTGCGGCCTCCAGTGCACCGGTCGAGGAGCCAAAGATGCGGTAGTCGTCGACGAAGCGGATGTAGTCGCCGGCGTAACGGGCCACGATCTTGTCCACCTCGCCGAGGTAGCAATTGCCCAAGAAGAAGACGGCATCGTTTATCAAAGGAATGCCCGGCCCTGGCGAAAATGAGTTGATCAAGGACATGAGCAAGTGCGCGGCTGGCGAGGGGCCGATTCTGGCGAAAACGAATTGCGCAAATCGAGCGCGATCAATGCTACCGAAAGCATCGTGCAAATCGATCTGCAGCAGGCAATCACCCGCCCTGCAGCGCGCATCGGTTGCACCTTGAAATCTGGCCCAGGCCAACAGCTGTGGCTCGATCAGTGCCAGCAGGTCAGGGTCCCGGTTGTAGCGGTAGCTGTGGACGCGTGGATCAAGGCACCCGGCCGCAAGGGCGGGCGCTAACGCCGACACGCATGTCTGCAGCATGATCTGCTCGTTGACCGATGGCTGGCTCCAAATTTTCAGTTGCCCTGAACGCTTGGGGACCGGGATGCTGAATGGTTTGGGAACCACCAGACCTCGTGAGAGATCCCTCAGGCGCCTGACGATGGCTTGTTCGCGCTCGCCGTAGTCGATCACGAGAGGATCGACCCAAGGTGGCAATGCGTTGCTGTACGAGACCACGTCAAATGCCAGCCGAATGCCGAGTTGCACCGGCAACCCATCGAGGGCCGTGAGGCGGCGATTGGCAGTCACGGCGCAGAGGCGCCGAAGATGTCCTTCGGGTTCCACGTGACGACCATCGGGTAGACGAGTGCGGCAACGGTCAGGACGAACAGGTTGGCCGGCAACTCGACCGAGGGATATGTGGCAGCGACCGATCTGATGGCGGCATTCACTGCCAAGCCAATGCCGCCAAAGAAGAACGTGATGACCAAGAAGGTCTTGGTGCCCAAATGCACCTTGCGGGATGAAGCCCACAGGGCGACCGCGATGAACAACAGCAAGGTGCGAATGTCGTGGTGAACAAGAGATGTTCGTTGTTTGCCCAGGGAAAACGCGTCTTGCCAGGACAGGTTGATGGATTGAGCAGCGCCTTCGATCTCGAACGACGGCCACCGTTTGTACAGAGACAGGTCGATGCGTGAAGGGCGAGAAGATTGCGGAAGTGTGGAGAAGAAGGATTTGTAGAAGTCCCCGATCTCGAGCTCCTGCCGTTTGTTCCAGGTCGTTCCGATGGCCGGAATGAAAAGGTTTTCAATGCCGTCGTCGCCTGCCTTCAAAACGAGTTTTGGCAGAACCTTGTCCAAAGCGTCCGTCGATACGTGTTCACCTTCCTCGAAAAGCGCGATGTAGAGGCCGAGAAATGGGAACCTCTTGTCGATTTCCGGGCCAGGGGGCACTCTGAAGGCGATCACTTCACCTGCAGCGTGCTTCCGCCCGAGCAACGTGAGCAGCGCCTGTGCATCTTGCGGCGAAACCTGCTGCAGCTTAAGAAGAACCGCGCGCGCCAGTGCGGCAGGCTTGATTTTCCCGTTGTCGACAAAAGCCGAAATCGCCAGACCGGTTTCTCTTTTGTCCCAGTCGCCGAGAGGCAGCGCTTCTTCGAAATCGTCAATCGACACCAAGACCTCGTGGCCTTTGAGGGTACCCATCAGGTAGGGAGGATCGGCGAGCAGATCGTTCACGTTGACTTGGCCGACCACCAAACGAGTTTCGAAGAGTTGCGGCGCCAGGCAAACGTCTATCGTCAGGACAAGCAGGGGCAACGAGATCCAAAAAGTGGTTGCCCACCGATCCTTGCGAGAACTGCCAGTGGGGCTTGGCATCGAAGACCCTCCAGGTGGCCGACGGACGAAAAGGGCCGTGCGCGTCCAGCTTCAGGCTTCTCCTCAGGCCGCCATGATCCGATGTGGGGTAGCCTGTCGCGTCGGCATGAACGCCGGCACACGCCACGCGCCGGTGTCCGCCGAAGCCACCGTCGGTTCCGGCAGCAAGCCGCGGGCGATGGCGATGTTGGCGGCTTCGGTGCGGGTGCTGGCGTCGAGCTTGGCCAGGATGGCGCGCACGTGGGCTTTGACGGTGCCGGCGGCGATGGCCAGGCGGTTGCCGATGGTCTTGTTGCAGCAGCCCTGGGCCAGCAGGGTCAGCACGTCGTGTTCGCGCGAGGTGAGGGCTTCGGTGCTGAGGCTGTTGGCCAGTTCCTGAGCAGCGACCGGGCAGAGGTAGCGCCGGCCTTGGGCCGCGGCGCGCACGGCGCATTGCAGCTCGGCCAGGCTGCAGCCGCTGGCGACATAGCCGAGCACGCCTTTCTCCATCGCCCGCTGGATCTCGAATTCGCGCGGCTTGCCGGCCATGGCGACGATGCCGGCGCGGCCGGGATTGTCGAGCTGCATGGCGGCTTGGTGGTCGCAGACGATCACGCGTGCGCCGCGGCCGTGTTCGATCTGCGCGGAGCCCGTGGTGTCCACCGACACCTCGAATTCCGGCACCTGGCCCAGCGCGGACATCAGGCCCATCGCGAGGATGGGTTCGGTGTGCTTGACGATGACACGTTGGGCGAGGGCGGCGAATTGGGGCATGGCTTTTTCCTGAACAGTGATGAGATGTCTGAGTCCTTGATCAGGATCGTAGGGACTGTGTCGTCTCAAGGCTGTACACAAAAAGAGGTAGCGGTGCTCCCAAGGTGCGCAGGCGGGGTCAGGTATCCAGGTCGATGATGCCGCGGCGCAGCGCGATCATCACGGCCTGCACCCTGTCCTTGGCCTCGAGCTTGGCCAGGATGTTTTTCATGTGGACCTTGATGGTGCCTTCGGTGATGCCCATCTCGGCCGCGGCGAGCTTGTTGCGGCCGCTGTTGGCCACCATGCGCAGCACTTCGATCTCGCGTGGCGAAAGCGCTTGCTGGCCGGCGTGTGCACCGATGGCGGCGGCCATCGCCGGCGGGATGAAGTCCTGGCCCTGGTGCGCCGCGCGGATCGCGCTCAGCATCTCGCTGCGGATCATCGTCTTGAGCAGGTAGCCCTTTGCGCCTGCGCGCAGCGCCCGCACTGCCTGCGCATCGCCGCCATAGGTGGTCAGCACGACGATGCGGGCGTCCGGCGCCTCGGCTCGGATCGCGGTGATGGCCTCGATGCCGTCCATGCCGGGCATCTGCAGGTCCATCAGCGTGACGTCGGGCCGGTGCTGGCGGAAGGCGTCCACCGCGGCGTGGCCGTCGTCGGCCTGGGCGATCACGGTCATGTCGTCCTCGGCGTCCACCAGGCCGACGATACCGGTGCGCACGACCATGTGGTCATCGGCCACCAGCAGGCGGATGGGCGCAGCGGGCTGCGGGGCAGGGTTCATGGACTGTCTTTCTGGTGGTGGCTGGCGCTGTGCGCGGCGAGCCGTTTGCGCAGCCGCTGCAGC
>NZ_VIDT01000409.1 GCF_006519715.1 Ideonella azotifigens | reverse complement strand
GCCCCTCGTTGGCCAGTTCCTCGGGGCTGAAGAAGCTGCGCTGGAACGACGGCAGTACCTTCATCTGGACCGGCAGCTCGTTCAACGCAAGGTTCAGGTAGTAGGCGCCGGTCTGCAGGTCGTAGCCACCCCACTGCACGGTGCCGATCACGGCCGGCACGTCGGGCGCCGTCAGCGTGAGCGTGAAGTTGGTGCGCCAGAGCTCGCCATTGGCATCCCAGCCGTCGAGCAGGATGATCTGCCAGGTGTCTTCGTCGAGGTAGTACCTGCGCTTGGCTGCCACGTGCCGCTTGCCCGGGGCCAGCGCAGCTTCCACCACCCACACGCGGTGCAGCTCCCAGCGCACGAGGTCGGGGTTCAGTGTCTTGGGCGTGACGAGCTGGTCGACCTTGGCGAGCGCGGCGCGATTATTGTTGTAGGGGATGTAGATCTCCTTCTTGCCGATGAGCTTGAGCTCGTGCTTGTCGATCGGACCGAAGAGCATGAAGGCTTCGTCAAACAGGCCGATGCCGCTGGTCACCGCGTCCGGTGTGTCGTAGCCGACCGAGGGCGACTTGCGCACGCGGCGCTGACCCACCAGGTATTGCCAAAGGCCGCGCGGGTGCTGGGCGTCGATGCCGTCGTGCGCCAGGATCGCTTCGCCGGCCTTCGAGCCCGGCTCGCTGGCAATGAACTTGCCCAGCGCGTAGAAGCCGTCGAACTTGTCTGCCGCGAGGTTCGGATCGTGGTAGGGGCGCCACCACGACTGCGTGCCGCCGGAGGCCAGGCTGCGCCTGCCGTCGGCCGTCATCACCCACACACGGAAAGGCGTCTGCATGGCCATGCCGGTCCAGGCCAGGCGATGGTTCATGATGACCTCGTCGCCGCTGGCGGGAATCGGAAACGGGGTGCCGCCGAACGCGCCTTCCACTCCCAGGCCGTTGTCCACCAGCTTGGCCTTGGTCGCATTCTTGAACGTGTTGTCGTACACATGCTGCGGCGCCGCCGCGCTGCGACGCGTGGGGTACACGTCGATGCGGAAGTCGGGGTACTTCTTCATCAACGCCTTCACGCCGTCGGACAGCTTCGCGGCATGCTGGTCCATGTTCTTGGCGCTGATCTGCAGGATGGGTTTGTCGCCCGGGAAGGGGTCGGGCCGCGGGTCGCCGTTCTTGTAGCCGGCGGCGGCCTTGGTCAGGCCCCCTTCCCACGAAGGGATGGTGCCGTCCTTGTTGCCGGCCCTCTCGGCGCCCAGCGGCGTGAGCGTGGTCTTGAGCTTGGCAGCCTCTTCGGCCGACACCGCGGCATGGGCCGTGAACGGCAGGAGCGCGGCGCAAGCCAGTGCAATGAGCTTGTGCTTCATGGTGATGATCCTTAGAAAGTGCGCGAGGCGCTGAACGACAGGTTGGCGCGGTCGCGCAGGGTCTGGCCGAAGCTCAGCTGGCGCAGCGCTGCGCTGCCGGGCACCAGCGTCTCGGTAAAGGTCTTGGCCTTGCCGAAGTAGTCGGTGTAGGCCAACGAAAAATTCCAGGCGTTCTGGTACTTGCCCTTCAGGCCAAGGCTCCACTCGCCGCCATCGGAAACGCCGCCGGCGAAGTTGCTCACGGCCGATGACCGCCCTGCGAAGTTGTAGGCCACGGAGATGGGCACCGAGAGATCCAGCCCCGATGCCGCCTGGAAGTACGCCGGCTCGAAGAGTGCGCGGGCGGCCCAGGCGCCCTTGGTGGTGTTCGGGTCCAGCCCGCCGATGCCCTGGCTGCTGCCGTCCGCTCCGGCGAATATGTCGCGCTTGATCTTCAGCCGGTAGTTGTAGGCAATCTCGCCCAGCACCGCGCCGCCACCCCAAAGTGCCGAAGGCTGCAGCACGTAGATGCCCGACAGGTTCAGGTGCGCAGTGTTGCCAAGCGCGTAGCAGGGGTTTTCCTTGCCGTTGTCGCAGGCCAGCACCGGACTCGCACCCCCAAGCACTGCGGGGTCGCTGGTGAGCGGCGTGTCCTGTCGCACGCTGCCCTCCAGCGCCCAGTTCAGCTGACCCAACGACGAAGTCATGCTGGCACCATAGGCACGAATGTTCTTCGCGTAGGCGACGTGCACGTCGCCGTTGACGAAGTCCATGACCAGCGCACTGGGCGTCTTGTCATGGTATTGAACCGCGTAGAAGCCGAACTCATAGTCGCCACCGGGCGGGCTCCAGCGCAGCTGCACGCCACCCTGGCCGCTGTTGCCCGGTGTTTTGTCGCGCTCGGTCAGCGTCGGCAGGATGATCGGGCTGCCGTCGGGTGCATTGCCGAAGTTGACCTGGTCACCGCCGATGTAGTCCTGGTTCGAGAAGAAGCTGCCGACACCGGGCAGCTTGCTCTTGCGCCACTTGAGCTGGTAGTACGCACCCAGTTGCACGCCCTCGGCCACGCGCAGCGAGCCCGACAGTTGTTCCACCGGCAGAAGCACTTCCTTGAACTGCCAACTGGGCACGGAAACGATTTTCGCGATGTCCACCGGCCCCTGCGCGTTGGCAATGGCGTTCTGGCCGAAGAACAGGCTCTCACCCCACTGCAGGGTGTGCCTTCCGAGGCGAACCGTGCCCGCCATTCCGGCAACCTCCCCCTTGGCAAAGACAAAGGCATCGAGCAGCTCCGTGCCGCGACCGTGCCGACGCCGCGTGGCGGACACGAACTCGTTGGGATCCTGGCCGATCTGGTTGTTGCTGGTGTCAATGACCGGGCCGAGCGGCACGCCGCCGGCATACAGCGGCGTGCCGTTGTAGTCGTTGCGGCCCAGGTACATGCCGTCATACCAGGCCGTGCCCGACAGGCGACCGCCAAAGTTGGGGGCCTGCACATCCAGTTCGGTGAGCAACTCGAACCGACGGCTGATCAGACCCTTCCTGAAGTTGTGGTCGCCATCGTCCTCGTTGACGACACCGGGGTCGTCGGCCACGTCCACGCGCGTCAGGTCGCGCGACGGGTCCTTCAGCCGATAGCCGGCGCTGAACTTCGGCGTCAGGTCCAGCCGGACCTTGAGGTCCGGGTCCGGTGTGTCGATGGTGAAGGCGTGTGCCGTGCAGGCGGCAAGCGCCGCCGCCGCCACTGCCGTCAGGTGCAGTTTCATTGTTGTCTCCTGTGGGTCTTCTTCGGTTCGATCAGAGGTAGCTGGCTTCAAATCCGCCGTCCACCGGCAGGTTGGCACCAACGATCGCGCGCGCGTCGTCGCTGCAGAGGAACGCGATCGCCGGCGCCACTTCGTCAGCGAACGAGGGGCGCTTGACGCGCGAGGCATCGGCCTGCACGCGTGCTTCACCCAGCTGGGTGGCAAACTCGCCCAGGATCGGCGTGAACACCGGCCCAGGCGCAACCGCGTTCATGCGGATGCCCTGCTCGAGGAAAAGCGCGTGGCCGCGACGCATGGTCCAGACGATCAGCGCTTCCTTGAAGAACTCATAGCAGGTGGCCTGCGAGACCGGGTTGCGCGCCAGCCAGGCCAGGCCCGCCTCAAAGCTGCGGGTGTCGGCCAGAGCCTTGTGCTGGTCCAGCCGCTGCATGTAGAAGTGACCGAGGATCGACGACACGTTGACGATGCTGGCGCCTGCCGACATGCGCTCTGCCACGCGCTCGCTCAGGTGCCGCAGGCTGAGGTAGTTCACGCGCCCCAACAGTTCGGCCGGCGCGGTGCCGGGCACGCCAGCCACGTTGGCCAGCGCATCGACCTGCGCCGGCAGCTGCTTCATCGCGTGGTCGATGGCGGCCTGCTCCGACAGGTCGGCCTTGACGAATCCGTCCAGTGTCAGCATCGGGTCGCTGCGGTCCAGGCCGATCACGCGCGCGCCGCGGGCACGCAGCACGCGCACAGTTTCGGCACCAATGCCCGAGCACGCGCCGGTGACGACGATGGTCTTGTCCTTGAGACTCATGAATCCTCCTGGGCCGGGTTCAGAACGGATACGCCGGAGGCGTGTCCTTGACGGTCAACCACTGCCATGTGGTGAAGGCCTCCCAGTCGGCCGGTCCACCGTGCACGCTGCCGTTGCCGGCGACGCCGGGGCCGCCGAACGGGTTCACGATGTCGTCGTTCACGGTCTGGTCGTTCACGTGCACCATGCCGGCCTTCAGTCGCTGTGCGATCCCGCTGGCGCGGCCCACGTTTCGCGAGATCACGGCCGCGGCCAGGCCGCCGGCGTGGTCGTTGGCCAGCGCCACCGCCTCGTCGTCAGTCCTGAAGGTCATCAGGCAAAGCACCGGGCCGAAGATCTCCTCGTCGTACGCGCGCATGCCGCGCCCCACGCCGGCCAGCACGGTGGGCTTGTAGAAGAGCCCGTCGTACGTGCCACCGGCCAACAGTTGCGCACCGGCCTTCACGCTGTCCTGCACGACGCCATGCACGCGGTCACGCTGGCGTTCGTCGATCAGCGGACCCAGCGCCACCTGCTGCGTGGCACCGTCACCCAGCGGCAGATGCCTTGCCTTGGCAAGCAATCGTTCGGTGAGCGCCGCAGCAATCGACTCGTGCACGATCACGCGGTTGGTGGCCATGCAGATCTGGCCCTGGTGCCCCCACGCGCCCCAGGCAGCGTTGCTGGCGGCGAGGTCGATGTCGGCGTCTTCCAGGATCACCAGTGAATTGGTGCCTCCCAGTTCCAGCGAAGCCTTCTTCAACTGGCGAGCGGCCAGTTCACCCACACGTCGACCTGCGGCGACCGAGCCGGTGAACGAGATCATGTGAATGGACGGTTCGGCAACCAGCGCCTCGCCCACGTCGGCGCCGCCGGGCAGCACATGCAGCATGCCGGCCGGCAGGCCGGCGGCCTCGAACAGCTGCGCCAGCAGGTAACCGCCGGACACAGGCGTACGCATGTCGGGCTTGACGACCACCGCATTGCCCGCAGCCAGCGCCGGAGCCACCACGCGCAGCGTCAGGATCAGTGGGAAGTTGAACGGGCTGATGACCCCCACCACGCCGTGCGGCACCCGCCGCGCCACGCTTGTGCGGCCCGGCACGCTGGGCAGCACCTGGCCCTGCGGCTGCATCGGCATCGCGGCGGCCTGCTCGCAAAAAGCCATGGCTTCGCGCACCTCGTGCTGCCCCTTGGGCAGAACGCCGCCGGTCTCGCGGGTGACCCACAACGCCAGTTCGTCGAAGTGCTGCTG
>NZ_VIDT01000408.1 GCF_006519715.1 Ideonella azotifigens | reverse complement strand
GCCAGTCGCGGCGAGTCGGTGCGGCGGCGGTGCCCGGCATGCCGGGTGGGGGAGAAGCAGGATGGGACAAGGCGGCGGCAGGAAAAAGTCGCCGCCAGCGTACCTTGTTTCAGCCCGGCTTCAAGGCCATTTCATGTCCGGCACCAGCGCTGGCCGGCAGCTCACCGAGCTGGTCCTGCCCGACGGCAGACAGGCCCGGCGCCCGCCCTTTGCGCTCGGTGCAAAGCCGGCCAGCAACTGGCCGTCGTGGCCGTACAGGCCCGCCTCTTCAACACCCAGGTCGACACGGTCTCCCGTCTGCGGCAGCCCCTGCCAGCGCTCGCCCAGGTCCAGGCTCAAGGCCTCGGCATGGCCGGGCAGCAGCAGTTGGACCAGGCTGCGGCCACCGAGCAGCAGCACCTGCAGCACCCGGGCTTGCAGCACCAGGCCGGCTGTGCGCCGTTCGGTGGCTTGCCTCAGCACCTGCAGCCTGGCAGGCCGCAGGCCCAGCGCGATGACGCCTTCGGCCGGCAATACAGGCAGCGCCTCGGGCCAGACCGCCTGCCCCGCTTCCCCAGCCTCCAGCACCAGGCGCCCGTCCGCCGCGCGCGAAGCACGCACAGGCAGGTAGACCAGGCGCGGTGCCCCCAGGAACTCCGCCAGGTAGCGATTGACCTTTGCGCTGCGGTCCACCGCGACAGCCGCTTCGGCGGCGGGCGCCTTGCCCGCTTTCACGGCCCCGCCTGCGCAGCGATGAACTGCCGGTACCAGTGGGCGCTGTCCTTGGCGGTGCGCTGCTGGGTGGCGTAGTCCACATGGAACAGGCCGAAACGCTTGGCGTAGCCCGAGTTCCACTCGAAGTTGTCCAGCAGGCTCCAGTAGAAGTAGCCGCGCACGTCCACCCCGAGCTGCATCGCCCTGGCCAGGGCCTGCAGGTGGCTCTGCAGGTAGGCGATGCGGGGCGTGTCGGCCACGCGACCTTCGCGGAGTTCGTCCGCATTGGCCATGCCGTTTTCGGTGATGAAGATCGGCGGCGGCGCGTATTCGCGGGTCAGCCGCACCAGGTGCTGCGTGAGCACCTCCGGCACCACCTCCCAGCCCATGTCGGTGAAGCCTTGCAGGCCGGGCGCGGGCGGTGCCGGCGGGCTCGCACTGATGATGCTGCGGGTGTAGAAGTTCAGCCCCAGGAAGTCCAGCGGCTGCTGGATCGTGGCCATGTCGCCAGGCTGGACGCGCGGCGCATCCGCGCCCAGGTACGCCAGCACATCGGCCGGGTAGGTGCCGCGGAACACCGGGTCCATGTACCAGCGCACGTTCAGGCCGTCGTCGATGCGGGTGGCGATGCGGTCCGCCTCGTTGGGCGCCGCCGCAAAGGACGGCGTGTGATTGAGCACGATGCCCAGCGGCGTGCGGCAGACCGCCCGCATGGCCTGGATGGCCTGGCCATGGGCCAGCAGCAGATGGTGCGAGACCTGCGCGGCCTCGGCACGGCTGGTGTGGCCGGGCGCGAACTGCGCCGTCTCGTAGCCCAGCGTGGCCACGCACCAGGGCTCGTTGAGGGTGGCGATGGAGTGCAGGCGGTCACCGAAGCGGCGCGCCACCTCGGCCGCATAGTCTGCAAACAGCGGCGCGATGTCTCGGCTCAGCCAACCGCCGATGCTGTCCTCCAGCGCCGCTGGCAGGTCCCAGTGATAAAGCGTTGCAAGCGGCTGGATGCCGGCGGCCAGCAACTCGTCGAGCAGGCGGTCATAGAAGTCGAACCCGGCCTCGTTCCAGGCACCGCGCCCCTGCGGCTGCAGGCGGGACCAGGACAGCGAAAAGCGGTACGCGCCCAGGCCCAGCCAGCGCATCAGGCCCACGTCTTCGGCATAGCGGTGGTAATGGTCGCAGGCGACCTCGGGGGTGGACGCATCCTTGATGCGACCGGGCTGGGCGCAGAAGCGGTCCCAGATCGAAGGGCCACGGCCGTCCTCCCGGGCGGCCCCCTCGATCTGGGCGGCACTGGTCGCCGAACCCCAGAGGAAATCCGAGGGGAACTTGTCAGCGAGGGCCATCAGAACTCGATGCCGGCGTTCACGCCCAGGGTCAGCGGCGGCAGGTACTGCGACTGCCACGCGCCAAAGGCGTTCTGCGCATTCGTCTTGACCTTGGCGTTCTCGATGTTGCGCACCCACAGGTCCGTCCACCAGCCCTTGGCCGCGCTGTAGCGCAGCCCCACATCGGTCCGGGTGTAGGCCTTCTGCTTGTCCCCGTCGCCCAGGTTGAAGACGCTCAGCCAGCTGGCGGTCTCGTAGTGCAGCGCGATGCGCGGGGTCAGGGTGCCGCCGTTGTCAAAGCCGAAGGTGTGCTGGTATTGCACCTGCGCGGAGAAGCGCGGGGCGTGCGGCAGCTCGTGCCCGGTGACATCCAGACAATTGCTGATCAGCGGATCCGGGCAGGCCGGCAAGGCGTAGTCGTTGCTGCCCGCCAGCAGCTTGCCCAGCCGGGTGTGCGCGTAGGCAAGCGAGAGCTGCAGCCGGTCGGCCTCGGTCAGCTTGGCGGCCAGTTCGGATTCAACGCCGTAGACCTTGGCGCCTTCGGCGTTCGAGGTGGCCAGCGAGTGGCTGCCGTCCGGGTTGGTGACCGGCGCGCTGAACTGGAAGTCCTTGAAGTTCTCGTAGTAGATCGCGTTGTTGAACCTCACCGAGCCGCCCGCCAGCGTCATCTTGCTGCCGACCTCGTAGTTGGTCAGGGTCTCCATGCCATACGGGCGGCCACCGTCCTGCAGGCCGCCGGACTTGTAGCCGGTGGACACGCTGCCGTAGAACAAGGTGTCCTTGTCGACCTGGTAGCTCAGGCGACCCAGGTAGGTGGCCTTGTCGCCCTTGTAGTGCCCATCGTTCTTCTGGTAGCTGGAGAAGCCGGAGCCCGCCGCCAGCGGATCGCTGCCAGCATCCAGAGGTACCTGTTGCACCGTTGCGTCGCCGGTCCAGCCGTTGTTGGTGCCGCCTATGTTCTTGCGGTCGTCGTGGGTGTAGCGGGCGCCGCCGGTGAGGTGCAGCGCGTCGCTGAGGTTCCAGGTGGCCTGGCCGAACACCGCCTGCGAGTTGACCGTTTCCTTGGGCTGGATGAACGAGCCTTGCCAGCCCACGGTGCCCTGCTGGGTGCCGTTCATGATGGGAATGTCGAAGCGGATGCCGTTGTCCTCGGCCGCGTAGTACAGGCCCAGGATCCAGTCGATCTCGTGCTTGCCGGTGGACAGCAGCTCCAGCTCATGGCTGTGATTGGTGTACCTGGACCAGTTGGTGCGGTTCTGCTGGTAGGTGGCGCCAGTGGTGAAGCTGGTGGGTACCTTGGCGCCGCCATCCTGGTCATAGTCCGCCGAACCGGTGAAGCGCGACCAGCCGCCGATGTAGGCCAGGGCCAGGTCGGGGCTCAGCGCGTAGTCGATGCGGCTGCGGAAGGTGTTGCTGTCACGGTGCATGGCCGGCGCGGTGTCGATCAGCGCAGACCAGAAGCTCTCGCCCTCGCGCGGGGTCTGCATCAGGTTCATGCTGGGCGTGCCGCGGTCCAGGAATTTCTCGTAGGACAGGTCGATGCTCAGGGCCTCGCTGGGCTTCCACAGCAGGCTCAGGCGGCCGGCCGTCTGGTCCTGTGCGCTGTAGCGAGGGCCGCCCTGCACGAAGATGTTCGGGTTCAGCGGCTGGAAGGCGATCGGGTTAGCCGGATGGGCGGTGTTCCATGCGTCGATCACCGGCGCCGCAGCGGCCTGCTGGCTGGCCAGCGAAAGCTGCGGCGCGCGCTGGTAGGCCACAAAGCCGTCGTGCTGCTCGTGCACCAGGGCCACGCGCAAGGCCATGTCGTCGCTCAGCGGCAGGTTCATCGCACCGCGCACGCCAATGCGGCCGTAGTTGCCCAGCCCGCCTTCCACGCTGCCCATCAGCTTGCCCAGCACCGGCTTGGCCGTCTGCATGTTGACGGCACCCACCGTCGAGTTGCGGCCCCACAGCGTGCCCTGCGGCCCCCGCAGGACCTCCACCGACTCCAGGTCGAACATCAGTGCGGCAGCGCCTTCGGCGCGCGGTGCGTAGATGCCATTGACGAACATCGCGACCTCGGGGTCTGCGTACTCGGTCTTGGCACTGTCATTGCCAATGCCGCGCAACGTCATCGTGATGACCCCGTGGTCGCCCTGCGTGGTGGCCTGGAAGCTCGGCACCAGGTTGACCATGTCGGCAATGGTCTGCACGTGGTTGTCGTCCAGCTGTGCCGAATTGATGGCCGTGACAGCCACCGGCGTGCGCTGCAGCGGCGTGCTGCGCTTGGTGGCGGTGATCACCACTTGAGACAGCGCATTCACGCTGGTCTCAGCCTCGGGGGCCTTGGGTGCGGCGGGATCGGCGGCCTGCGCGTGTGCGGTGCCTGCCAGCAGGCTCAGCACCGCCAGAACAACGGGGGTCTTCAAGGCCAGGCGCGCTGGCTGGGCAACATGGGTCATCTTGTCTCCTGTCATGGGCACGGGCCGCGTCAGCGAAGGCTGCGCATGCTCTCCTGCGGACTGGCTCGTTGTTCGAGCCAGCAGCTCCCGGCCTTCGAGGGCTGTGCCTCGAAGTGCCGATGGGCCGGATCCTAACGACGCGATGACAGCGCTGTCAACGGTACAAATGACAGCGGTGTCAAAGATCGTTCTATGATGCTTTCCAGACACTCAGTGAGAACCCTCGGGTCCCTGAACAGCCGCCCTGAAGGGGCACGCTGCGGTGTCGCCCGCGCCCGTCACCCGGCGCACATGCATGCCACCCACCTCGTCATGGAAGCTGCGATGTCCACACAGATGCCACCGGTCCGGAACGTCCTCATCCTCGGCGGCGGAACGGCCGGCTGGCTCACCGCCTGCTACCTGGCTCGCCACCTGCGCAGCGACCGGCCGGACGGCATCCGCATCCGCCTGGTCGAGGCCAGCGACATCCCCATCATCGGCGTCGGGGAAGGCAGCTTCCCTTCGATGCGCGGTACGCTTGCGGCCATCGGCATTGACGAGGCCCGCTTCATCCGCGAGTGCGGCGCCACCTTCAAGCAAGGCATCCGCTTTGACGACTGGCAGCACGCGCCGGGGACCGCGACGACGCAGCCTCGCTCCTACTTCCATCCCTTCAGCACACCCAGCCAGCGCCCGGGT
>NZ_VIDT01000407.1 GCF_006519715.1 Ideonella azotifigens | reverse complement strand
CGGCGCGCGCCGCCACGCCCAGGTGGTCCATGTAGGCAGGAATGTCGTGCGGGGTCATACCGGGATTATCCCCGGCCGGGGCCGCTCGCGTTCAGCCCAGCCAGGCCAGCAGCGCCAGCCACAGCGGCGCGGTGCCCACGAAGGCAAGCGTGGACAGCACGTTGACCGCGGTGGTCTCGGCTTCCAGCGTGCGGTAGCGCTGGGCGAACATCATCGAATTGCTGCCGGCCGGCAAGGCCGCCAGCAGCACCAGCACCGCCAGCGGCGTACCGGTCAGGCCAAAGCCCCAGTGGGCGACGCCCAGCACCAGCGCAGGCTGCAGCCCCAGCTTCAGCGCGCTGACGGCGATGGCGCCATCCAGGCGCTTGGGCAGGCCCAGGTAGGCCAGTGACATGCCGATCAGCGTCAGGCACAGCGGTACCACGGCCGAGCCCAGCATGCGCAGCACTTCGTCGACCGCTTCGGGCAGCGGCCAGCCGATGAGGTTCCAGGCCAGGCCAGCCAGCACCGGCAGCACGACCGGGTGGATCACCGCGTTGCGCAGCGTGCCCAGCAGCACATGGCCGAGGTGCGCGTCGGGTGCAGCGTGGGCACGCGCCAGGTCCAGTTCGACCAGCGTGGTGCAGACCAGCAGCAGGATCAGCGCATGCACGCTGACCAGCGTCAAATGCAGGCCCAGGCCAGCTTCGCCGAGCACGCCGGCGGCCAGCGGAATGCCGATCTGCACCGAGTTGCCGAAGGTCACGGTGACGGCCCGCACCGCGGGCGCCGCAACGGCCTGGTCGCTGCGGTCGCGCCGGGCGCGCTGCACGCCGTAGACGGCCAGCATCAGCCCGGTCACCGGCACGAAAAACGCGGCCAGCATGGCCCAGGGCAGGTGCGCCAGGTCCACCCGCGCGGTGGTGCGAAAGAACAGCGCAGGCGCGAACAGGTAGAAGGCCGCGGCGGACAGGATGCGCGCCGGATCGTTGTCGGCCGTGCCTTCGCCCAGCCAGCGCAGGCGCCCCACGATCCAGCCCAGCGCCACCACCAGCACGATGGCCAGCAGCTTGTAGAGGATCGCCAGCGTCATGCCGCCGGCGTCATGCCTTGGCGGCGGCCTTCTTCGCCGGCGGCTTGGCTGCGCGCGGCTCGAACTCGAAGCTGACCTTGCCTTCCTTCTTGTCGTAGGCCAGGAAGGCCTTGAACTTGCGGCGGGTCTTGTTCGAGACGAAGTTCTCCAGCAGGTCGGTCTTGCCGGTCGTCAGCAGCTTGTGCACCTGCTCGCGCGCGACCGGCTGGGTCAGGATGACCTTGCCGGTCTTGAAGTCGCAGGTCACCGGCGCGCTGACCGCGTGTTCGCAGACATAGTTGCTGCCGTGCTCATAGACCTTGCCCTGGCACTTCGGGCAGGAACCCAGCGGCTCCTGGTCGCTGAAGTCCACCGCTTCGCCTTCTTCGGCCGCCTTGGCGTCTTCACCGAAGTCGAACTCCAGCTTCCAGTTCTTGGTCTCGTCGTCGAAGGCCAGCTTCAGCTCGGCAGTGAACGGCCAGCCGGCCTTGGAGCGGAAGCCTTCCAGCGGGCCGATCTTCTTGTCGGCCAGGAACTGCTCGACCTCGGCCAGCTCGAAGCTGCGGCCACCGGGGATCTTGGTGATGGAGAAACCGCAGCCTTCGCTGTCACCAGAGGCACCTGTGCAGGTGAAGCGGCGGTAGTTTTCCTTCACCACGCCGCCGCAGTTCGGGCACGGCGTCTTCAGCGTCGCATAGTCGCCAGGAATCGTGTCGCGGTCGTATTCCTTGGCCTTCTTGACGATGCGCTCGGCCATGTCGGCAATCGCCTTCATGAACTGTTCGCGCGAGAGCTTGCCCTGCTCCATCTCGGCCAGCTGGAACTCCCAGTTGCCGGTCAGCTCGGGCTTGGTCAGGTCTTCCACGCCCAGGCCGCGCAGCAGCGTCATCAGCTGGAAGGCCTTGGCGGTGGGCACCAGCTCGCGGCCTTCGCGCAGCATGTACTTCTCCAGGATCAGGCCTTCGATGGTCTGCGCGCGCGTGGCTGGCGTGCCCAGGCCCTTCTCGGCCATGGCCTCGCGCAACTCGTCGTCGTCGATCATCTTGCCTGCCCCTTC
Organism: Ideonella azotifigens; assembly: GCF_006519715.1. Lineage (GTDB taxonomy): Bacteria > Pseudomonadota > Gammaproteobacteria > Burkholderiales > Burkholderiaceae_C > Ideonella > Ideonella azotifigens. The sequence goes on along the minus strand of NZ_VIDT01000407.1, from coordinate 3,037 downwards.
CATCGCGCTCAGCAGCGTGGCCTCGGTGTAGCGCGCCGGCGGCTTGGTGCGCAGCGCGACGACGTTCACGCCTTCGTTGCTGACCGTCTCGCCCGGCTGCACCGCGACCAGGTTGGCGTCCTCGTCCTGGGCTTCCTTGCCATAGACGGCCAGCCAGCCCGGGTTCACCAGCACCTTGCCGTTGGTCTGGAACGCATGCTCGGGGCCGGCGGCGGTCTTGACCTTGGTGATGCGGGTCGTGACCATGTATTCGGCCGCCGGATAGAAGACCGCGAGGAAGCGCTTGACGACCATGTCGTAGAGCTTGGCCTCGGCTTCGGTCAGCGCCTTGGGGGCCTGCAGCGTCGGGATGATGGCGAAGTGGTCCGAGACCTTGGTGTTGTCGAACACGCGCTTGAGCGGCTTGACGTAGCCTTCCTTCAGACCCTTCTTCGCATGCTGGGCCAGCGCCTGCAGCGGGCCCGGCAGGTCCTCGGTGGCGATCATCTCGAAGGTCTGCTTGACCACCGGCACATAGTCCTCGGGCAGGTAGCGCGAGTCGGTCCGCGGGTAGGTCAACACCTTGTGCTTTTCATACAGCGCCTGCGCCAGGCCCAGCGTGGTCTTGGCGCTGAAGCCGAAGCGCGAGTTGGCCTCGCGCTGCAGCGTGGTCAAATCGTACAGGCCCGGGCTGCTCTGGGTGCTGGGCTTGGCTTCCTCGGTGACCACGCCGGGCTGGCCGCGCACCGCATCGGCAATCGCCCTGGCCTCGGCTTCGTTCCAGAGCCGGTCAGGCCGGCGGTCGGACACGGGAATGTCGGCCAACGCGCCGCCACCGGCAGGGTCGTCCTTCTTGTACTTGGGGTCGAACCACTTGCCCTCGTAGTCGCCCGCAGCAGCGCCGAAGCCGGCCTTGATTTCCCAGTAGTCGCGCGCCACGTGCTTGCGGATCTTCTCTTCGCGCTCCACCACGATGGACAGCGTGGGCGTCTGCACCCGGCCGACCGTCGTCAGGAAGAAGCCGCCGTCGCGCGAGTTGAAGGCCGTCATCGCGCGGGTGCCGTTGATGCCCACCAGCCAGTCGGCCTCGGAGCGGCTGCGTGCGGCGTCGGCCAGACCCATCATCTGCTGGTCGCTGCGCAGCTTGTCGAAGCCGTCGCGGATGGCTTGCGGCGTCATGCTCTGCAGCCACAGGCGCTGGATGGGCTTGTTGATCGGCGCCTTGGCAGTGCCGGCGTATTGCACGATGAGCCGGAAGATCAGCTCGCCCTCGCGGCCCGCGTCGCATGCGTTGATCAGCGAGGTCACGTCCTTGCGCTTGACCAGCTTGACGACGGCCTGCAGCCGCGCCTTGGCCTTGTCGATCGGAGCGAGGTCGAAGTGCGGCGGCACGACAGGCAGGTTGGCAAAGCTCCACTTGCCACGCTTGACGTCGTATTCCTCAGGCGCCTTGATCTCCACCAGGTGGCCGACCGCCGAGGTGACGACGTACTGCTCGTTCTCGAAGTGGTCGGCGGCTTTTTCGAACTTGCCGGAGACCGGCGTCAACGCGCGCACGATGTCCTGCGCGACGCTGGGCTTTTCCGCAATGATCAGTGACTTGCTCATGTGTTCTTCGATTTCCACTCGGGCCGGATTCGGCCATGCCTACAATCCGGCGACTCGCGCGCCTGTGTGTACATGCGTATGCACGTGTACACGCGCGCACGCCCATGATTCCAATGTACCCAATGAAGCCACGCACGCAAGCCAAGCCCGCCAACAACCCTGCCGCCAAGCCGAAGGGCCGCTCGCAAACGGCCGCGAAGGCGACGGCAGGGCCCTCCGCGAAGAGCAGCGGCAGGCGCATCCAGGTGCGCCGCAGTGGCGTGCATGGCAAAGGGGTCTTCGCGCTGCAGCCCATTGAACCGGGCGAGCGCCTGATCGAATACACCGGCCAGGTGATCGACTGGCCAGAGGCGCTGCGCCGCCACCCGCACGACCCGTCCAACCCCGAGCACACCTTCTACTTCCAGATCGAAGGCGGCAACGTGATCGACGCGCTGTACGGCGGCAATGCCGCGCGCTGGATCAACCATGCCTGCGATCCGAACTGCGAGGCCGACGAGCAGGATGGCCGCGTCTTCATCAAGGCCTTGCGGCCGATCGCGCCCGGCGAGGAACTGTTCTACGACTACGGCCTCACCATTGACGAGCGCTACACCCCGAAGCTGAAAAAACGCTACGAATGCCGCTGCGGCGCAGCCGATTGCCGTGGCACGATGCTGAGCCCGAAGACGCGCCAGAAGGCGTCCCGCCCATGAACGACGCCCCGCTGATTCCGCCGCCTCCTGCGCCCAACCCGGCCGACCGCCACAGCCTGTGGGGCATCCACGCGCTGTGGGAACAGCTGCTGCCGATGCTGCCTGAGCTGTCGATCGAGGTGGTGGACCACATCGAGTCGACCAACCAGGCGCTGATGGACCGGCTGCGCCACGCCGCACTGAAGGCCCAGGGCCGCGAGCTGCGGGCAGATGACCTGGCGCCTTCGCTGCTGGTGGCCGTGCAGCAGACCCAGGGCAAGGGCCGGCTGGGCCGCAGCTGGGAATCGGCACCGGGCAGTTCCCTCACCTTCTCGCTCAGCCTGCCGATCCACCGCGCCGACTGGTCAGGCCTGTCGCTGGCAGTGGGCGTGGCAGCGGCCGAGGCGCTGGACCCGAACGGCCACGAGATCGGCCTGAAGTGGCCGAACGACCTGTGGCGCGTGGACGGCCCGGGCCGTGGCCGCAAGCTGGGTGGCGTGCTGATCGAGGCCTTGCAGGTCGGCGAACAGCGCTTCGCGGTGATCGGCATCGGCATCAACCTGCGGCCGCTGCACCTGCCGCAAAACGTGCAGGAAGCGATTGCCTCGGTCAGCGAATTCGAGCCGGACCTCTCGGCCCCGCAGGCACTGGCGCGCATCTGCCCCAGGCTGGCGCAACGCCTGCAGGACTTCGAGCGCGGCGGTTTCGCCGGCATCGCCGCCGCCTATGCGCAGCGCGACCTGCTGCGCGGCCATGCGGTGACGACCACCGATGCG
>NZ_VIDT01000406.1 GCF_006519715.1 Ideonella azotifigens | reverse complement strand
GGGCGGGTAGCTCAGAGCAGTGGCATGTCACCGGTGCGCCGCGGGCAGGTGATCAGCACCTCGCCGCTGCGCTCGGAGATCAGCTTCAGCTGCACGAAGCTGTTGATGTGGGCGTACAGGCCGAGAAAGCGGTCCAGCACCTGAGAAAACAGCGTCAGCCCGCTGCCGACGAAGTGCTGCTCGTTGACCGTCAGCCGGACCTCGGTGCCACGCACGAAGCTGGCGAACGGGTTGCCCGGCAGGCAGGCCTGCGCGGCGCGGTATTCCACGCGGATCAGCCCTTCGAGCATGCGCTCGTTGTTGGCGCTGCGCGGCAGGTCGTAGAGGCGCAGCATTTCCTTCAGCGCGTCCAGCCCGCCCGCGGTCAGCGAGAGGTGGTTCAGCGACAGGTGCGAGATCAGCCGCCACAGCGCGCCGCGGTCGGCCTCGAAGCGCTGGCTGGCGCTGGGTTTGCGCAGCAGCTTGATCTCGCGCCAGCTGCCGCCGCCTTCGGCGAACAGGTCACCGCCGGGGCTGCCAATGCTCATCAGGCTGGGAAGGTCGCGGTTGGTGGCGCGCACGTCCAGCGACAGCGTGTCGGCCTGCGGCTGGCTGGGATTGAAGTGCAGGTCGACCAGGCCGATCTCGGTTTCGAAGCCCGGGCTCTGGCCGGCGTCCAGCGGGTGGCGCTGCGTGTACCAGTAGCGGCCCATGGCCTCGCCCTCGCGCAGCAGGTCGTCGTGCTGCAGCGAGTAGAAAGGCTTGAAGACCTGGATCGCTTCGCCTTCGGCCGTCTGCTGCACACGGTAGACCCGGTCCACCGCATAGACCTCGTGGCCGAAGGCGCGCCGGCCGTCGGGCAGCACCGGGTAGGTGGCCTGGCTCTGGGTGATGCGAATCGGGTCGGCCCGGGTGCTGAACAGGTTGATGACCGGCGCGCAGCCGAGCACGGTGTTGCGCGCGCTGGTCAGCTCCAGCATGCGCGACTCATGGCTGTCAGGCCGCAGGCCGCCCAGCGCGAAGTGCAGCGTGAGGCTGCGGCCGGCCTGCTGCAGCACGCCGGCAGGCAGCGGCACGTCGACGAAGTTGAACTTCTCCGGGAACGCAAAGTATTCGGTCAGCAGGCGGTAGGCCGGATGCGAGCGGGCGTCGAAGTCGATCAGCGCCTCGGCGTCGTCGAAGCCTGCGCCTTGCGGCAGCACGCCGCGGGCGGCCTGCCACGGGCCCAGGGCCTGGGTCTGGAACAGCGTGGCCAGCACCTTGCCGGTCATGGCTTCGCGCAGCGCGGTGACCAGCGAAGGATCACCGTCGATGAAGAAGCGCAGGCTGTCGATGCCCAGCCCGGCGAAGCTGGCCTGCGGCGACAGCAGCTCCAGCTGGATGGACAGCATCGCGGTGGTCTGCGGTGGCACGATGGTGCCGTCCGGCACCATCACCGCGCCCTGGAAACGCGCCGCGCTGACACGCAGCGGCAGCAGCTGCACTTCGGTGCTGGTTTGGAAGCGGCAGGTCACGCCGCGCAGCGGCCGGGTGTGCAGCGGCGTGCCACGCGGCAGCACCTGGGCCTTGCTCATCTGGGCCGCGGCGCCACCCAGGTCGAAGCTGGCAATCGCGCAGGACGGGAAGGGCCGCAGGTAGTGCGGGTAAAGCAGGCCGAGGAAGGACTCGGTGAACAGCGGGAAGTCGTCGTCCAGCCGCTTGTGGATGCGCGAGCTGAGCAGCGCAAACGACTGGATCATGCGCTCGACGTGCGGATCCTGCAGCACCTCGCCGCTGACCGAAAGCCGGCCGGCGATGCGCGGATAACGGCGCGCGAAGTCGTCCGCCTGGGTGCGCAGGAAGGCGAGTTCGCGTTCGTAGTGGGGCAGCAGGTCCTGCATGGGCGAACTCGGTGATCAGTGCGCGGCGCGCGGGTCGCTGCGGGCCACGGCGTAGCGGTTGGATCCGGGCTGCAGCATGGCGTCGAACGCGACCGGCTCTGCCGTCGGGCTCAGCTGCAGCTTGGCGCGGATCGAGAAGCACAGGCCGGCGCCGACCTTGGCCGTTTCGCGCACCTGCACCTCCACCTGCGTCAGGCGCGGCTCATGGGCGGCCAGCGAGCGCCGGATGGATTCGGTGATGCGCAGCCGGTCCCGGTCGCTGGCGACGTTCAGCGAGGTGATGTCGATCAGGCCGTAGGTCAGCAGCGAGCGCGTGAGCTGCGGGAAGGCCTGCAGGTCTTCGGGCGCGATGCCGGGGCGGGCGTTGAGCAGGGTCTCGATGTCACGGGCGACGGATTCCTTGATCTGCTCGATCGACCAGCGCGGGCTGGTGGCGCGTTGCTGGCCGTCGGCGTCTGCGCCGAGCAGCTTGTCCAGCAGCGAGGGACTGAAAAAATCCATGGGGCGACAACCAGCCTGGAACTGCGGCCTCGTGCGGCACGGCCCGGGCAGGCCGCACGGCACGCGGCCGGCTTGAATGCAAAAGAGCGGCACATGGCCGCCCTGGGTCCGCCGGGAGGCGCGGCGGACCATACCGGCCCGCTGGCTTCCCGGAAGCCGGTCCAAGGACCGGAGGATCAGACCGCGATATTCTTGCGCAGGTCCCAGCCCGCCATGCCGGTCGACGTGGTCGAGCCGTCCGGACGGTGCTGCTTGTATTCCCAGGTGATCTTGCCGTACTTCAGGCCGAAGGTTTCGACCGGCAGTTCGCCTTCTTCGATCACGGTGGCGACCGACGACACGACGACGTCTTCCAGCACGATCTTGTAGTAATCGACGCGGGATTGCGAGGTCGAGGTCGCGCTCTTGCCGCCGTAGGCGCGGTAGAAAGTGACGGTGACCTTGGGATACACGGTGCCGGCGGAAGCGGCACGGTTCAGCTTGGACGTTGCCTTGTCGATGTCCTTGGTGAACAGCATTTCGCCGTGTTCGGTGCGCTCGGCCGTGTGGCCGCCGGCCGACGAAGCGCTCGACGACTTCGGCTGGCGCACGAAGTGTTGGAAGGTCGAGACTTCGATTTCCTGGGCGTGCTTGGTGTCGGTGCTATCGCCTTGCAGCTCGCTCGCGCCTTCGAACTTGACGTAAATGTCTTTCATGGTTTTTCTTGCTCCTGTTAGATGACAGCGTTAGTGATGATTAGCCCTTCTGGGACTGCGGCAGCTCGGCGACGAGACGAAGGGACACGGAGAGCTCGTCAAGCTGGAAGTGGGGTCGGATGAAAGACACCGCCCGGTAGGTGCCCGGGCGGCCCGGCACTTCCGAGACCTGCACCTTGGCCTCGCGCAGCGGGTAGGTGGCCTTGGTTTCCTGCGTGGCGTTGTCGTCCTCGACCACGTACTGGCGAATCCAGCGGTTCAGGAATTCCTCGATGTGCGGACCGGAGGCAAAGCTGCCGATCTTGTCGCGCATCATGGCCTTCAGGTAGTGGGCGATGCGGCACACGCTGAACATGTATTGCAGCTGTGCCGACAGCACCGCGTTGGCATTGGCCGAGTCGCTGTCGTACTTCTTGGCGCGCTGCGTCGACTGGGTGCCGAAGAAGGCCGCGTAGTCGGTGTTCTTGCAGTGCACCAGCGGCATGAAGCCGAGGTCGCTCAGCTCCTTTTCGCGCCGGTCGGTGATGGCGATTTCGGTCGGGCACTTCAGCGCCACTTCGCCTTCATCGGTCTTGAAAGTGTGGGTCGGCAGGTCCTCGACCAGGCCGCCACCTTCCACGCCGCGGATGGCCGCACACCAGCCGTAGTTCTCGAAGGCCGAGGTCAGGCGCGCGCCCATCGCATAGGCGGCGTTGACCCACAGGTACTTGGCGTGGTCGGTGCCGTCCACTTCCTCGACGAAGTTGAAGCCTTCGGTGGCCGTGCCGTCCTTCGGGTTGAAGGGCAGGCGGCCGAGGAAGCGCGGTACCGTGAGGCCAACGTAGCGCGAATCCTCGGATTCGCGGAACGAGCGCCACTTGGCGTAGTCCACGGTGTCGAAGACCTTGGACAGGTCGCGCGGCTTGCCCAGGTCCGTGAATGTCTCCAGGCCGAACAGCTCGGGCGACGCAGCGCTGATGAACGGCGCATGCGCCGCAGCGGCCACGTGCGCCATCTGCTCGACGAGGTACATGTCCTCGGGCTGGCGGGAGATGTCGAAGTCGCCGATCAAGGCGCCGAACGGGGCGCCGCCGAAGGTGCCGAACTCTTCTTCGTAGACCTTCTTGAACAGCGCGCTCTGGTCGAAGTCGATCGCGGTCTTGAAGTCCTTGACCAGCTCTTTCTTGGTCGCGTTCAGCACCTGGATCTTCATGCCGGCGCCGGTCGAGGTGTGCTGGCAGAGGTACTGCAGGCCGGTCCAGCTGGACTCCAGCTTCTGGAACTCGGCGTGGTGCATGACCTCGCTGAGCTGCGCGGAGATCAGCGCGTCCAGTTCGGCCACTCGGGCATCCAGCGTCACGCTCAGGTTGTCCGACACCACCACGGTGCCGGCCATCACTTCGCGCACGAGTTCGGCAATGATGTCCTTGGCGCGGGTGTGCTCGGTCTCGGAGCGGGCAACCTTGCTGTGGGCGACGATTTCGTCGAGCAGGCTGGGCTCGGCCAGGGTGGTGCCGCCCGACGTTGCGGTGAGGGTCTGCGTCATGCGGGCATCACTCCTGAACGGGGGTGGATTCGGTACCGAGCTGCTTGAGCTTCTCGGTGTTCGACAGCACGTCGGTGAGCAAGTCGTCCAGCTTCTCGTTGCCGGCCAGCTTGTTGCGCAGGTCCGAGAGTTTGGTGCGTGCTTCCAGCAGCTTGCGCAGGGGCTCGACCTGTTGCACCACGGCCTCGGGCCGGAAGTCTTCCATCGCCTTGAACTCGAGGTTCACGCCGAACTCGCCGCCGTCGGCCGTCAGCGTGTTCTTGACGCGGTACGAGGTCTTGGGCGCCATGCCGGCCATCACGTCGTCGAAGTTGTCGAGGTCGACATTGATGAACTTGCGGTCCTTCAGCTTGGGCAGCGGCTTGTCCGGATCGGCCTGGCCGGAGAACTCGCCGAGCACGCCCACCACGAAAGGCAGCTCCTTCTGCTCGATGGCTTCACCAACCTGCACGTCGTAGGTCAGTTGCACGCGGGGCGGGCGGACTTTTTCAAGTCGCTTCTGAACGCTGTCTTTCTTGGCCATGGCGGATTCCTTCTGCGGCGCGTTGGAGGCGGGTGACGACGGGGCGCGAGCTCACTTGAGCTTGT
>NZ_VIDT01000405.1 GCF_006519715.1 Ideonella azotifigens | reverse complement strand
ACTCGGCCAGCACCACGAAGTGGTTCAGGTCCCAATGCAGGATGCAAGGCAGCGCCAGCTGGCCAAACTGCTCGGGCTCGGCGCGCAGCGCGCGCGGGGTCAGGCCCATCGCCGCGCCTATGTCGGCCACGTCGGCCGCGGTCGCACCCTTCATCGAGATCTGGAAACGCTCGCGCAGGCTGGGCAGGTCGGTGTGCATGCCGTGCGCGCCGGCAATCATCGCCAGACAGGCCAGGCCACACTCGGCGGCTTCGGTCTGCAGGATCAGCGGCACCTTGGGCCGCAGCCAGCCAAAGCGCAGGCGGGGTTCGGCGGGTTGCACCGCCTCTGTCGCCAAGCTGCTGTCATCGACCGGCCCACCCTCGGCGCCCGTGCCCTGCCCTCGCATGCCTCAAATCCTCTTGCGCCAGCCCAGCAAGGGCTCGAACAACCACTCCGCCAGCCGGCGCCGCTCCAGCAGCACGTCGGCCTCCAGCTGCATGCCCGGCAGCAGCGGACGCGCCTGGCCGTCGGCGCTCATGGACTGCATGGCCAGTGCCACGGTGATGCGGTACATCGGCTCACTGCCCGCGCCCTGCTTGACCGTCAACGGCACGCTGGCCAGCTCCCCCGCCTGCACCGGTGCCAGTGCCACCTGGATGACGTCCCCGTTCAGCCAGCCATAACGCTGGTACGGATAGGCCTGCAGCCGCAGCTGCACCGTCTGGCCAACCGCCACGAAACCCAGCGCGCTGGACGGGGCATACAGCTGGGCCTGCAGCTTGGCGCCGGCTGGCAACAGCGTGGCCAACGCAGCATCTGCATTCACCGGTTGGCCAGCGCTCACATTCACGCTACTCAGCGTGCCGTCAGATGGCGCACGCAGCAGCAGCGTGCGTTGGGTCGCCGCCTCGTTCGCGCGGGCGGCCGTCTCGGCAATCTCGTCGCGTTGGCGCAGCAGGTCGCTGACCTGCTGCGCCGACTGCAGCGGCAACTCACGCTGCTCCGCCTGCAACTGGGTCAGCTCGCGCGCCAGCGTCTGGCGCTGGCGTTGCAACGCAGCGGCCTCGGCGCGCAGGCCCAGCACGTCCTCGGCCCTCGCCTGCACCTGCGCCGAAGACACGAACTGCGATTTCTCCAGCGCCTCCAGCCGGGCCTGGGCCTTTTCCGCCAGCGCCAGCCGTTGCGCCTGCAGCCTGGCCTGATCGTCGAGTTGCGCCAGCTCGCGCTGCAGGCCTTCAGCCCGATCGGCCTGGCCGTGCGCCTGCTCGCCCTGCAAGCGGCTTGCACGCTGCGCAGCTTCTTCCAGGCTGCGAATGCGGGCATCGAAGGTCTGCTGCAACTGGGCCTGGGAGCTTTCATTCAGGCGCGCACCGTCCACCCTCAGGGTGAACAGCAGGTCACCTGCATGCACCTGCTGGCCCTCGGCCACCGACACCTGCTGCACCGTGGCCGCCAGCGGCGGCACGATGCGCACCAGGCCCTGGTCGGGCATCAGCACGCCGCTCAAATGCGCCCGTCGGCTGGCCTGGCCCAGCACCAGGAAGGCGCCCACCAGCAGCAAGCTGAGCAGCACGCCTGTCGTGATCCAGCGCAGGCCCAGCGGCCGCGACAACTGGATCGCGCCCAGCCATTCCTGCTGGCGGTGCTGTACCGCCTCTGGCCTGAACAAGCTCATGGCAGCCCAGCCCCGGGCCATGCTGGGTTGGCAATGCGCATCGGCAGATAAGGCCTAGGGCTGCTCATGGCCACATGATAGGAGGCCGACCCCCTCGGTTGATGGCGATGGGCCACCCGCAGCGCACGCGACGGGCCCCAAAAAAAGCAAAGGGCGACCGGACACGAAGTCCGGTCGCCCATGCAGTTTTCGCTTCTTATATTCCCAAGACGTCCGTCCTGGCCTTCCCTTTTTTCCTTCTGGAGACCGAGTGACAGCGAGAAAAATGGCCTGCGCTTACCGCAGGCAGCAACCGGATGCTTTGCCCGGTCGCGAGTGAATCAGTGGGGGCTTACCAGGTGCCCTTGGGCAGGTCGCCACCGTCGGTGCCACCGGACACGGCGCGCAAGGCCTGCCGATCCAGCGTGCGCAGCGGTGCAGCAGCTTGCGGGGCGCGCCGGGCGACGGCACCACGCGAGGCACCGAAGGCTTGGCGGACGAAAGATTTCAGGGCTTGCTTCATGGGGTCACTCCGGTGGGGTTGCGCGCATCGATTGCGCATGGCCTCATTGAAGCAAGTCTCGCCATTTGCCGACACTGTCAACTCTGACAGGGTCCCCGCGTCCGGCCCGCATGCTGGCGGGCGGCTCACTAGTGGATCAAACCCAGGCGCAAGGCCTTCAGTACCGCCTGGTGCTTGTTGATCGAGCCAAGCTTGTGCATCGCGTTCTGCAAATGCAGCACCGCGGTGCGTTCGCTGATGCCGAGGATGGAACCGACTTCCCAGGCGGTCTTGCCTTCCATGGTCCAGCGCAGGGCTTCCAGCTCGCGCGGCGTCAGCTTGGGCCGCTCGAGCTGGCGCCCGGGCGGCACGAACAAGCGCATTGCGGCATCCTGCGCGTGCACTGCAAACAACTGCAGATCGGCCACGATGCGGCTCAGCGAACCCGGCTCGGTCGGCAAGGCCTCGTCGCGATCCACGCCCAGCGTGAAGTGACGGCCGTCAGGGAAATGCATGGCCAGCGCTACGCCGGTGCGGTAGCCGAAAGCAGCCTGCTCTTCCCAGAGCTCGCCGGCATCTTGGCTGACGTAGGTGTCCTGGTTCCAGATGATGGGCAGCGTGCCACGCCTGCAGTGCTGCATGACCGGGTCGCGCCGGCCATCGGTGTTGTTGGTGAACACGTCGCGGAAAGCCTGCGGCGTGTTGTCGACGGTGATGAACTCGGACTGCGTCAACGACAGGTCGATCACCGTCATCGCCGACACATAGGTGAAGCCGAGCTCATTGGCAAAACGCACGATCTCACTGCGGAAATCGTCCCGCGACTGAGCCTGCATCACCGACAGGAAACTGCCGCCCAGCATGGGGGAACTGGTCATGCCACCCCCCCATTCGCGGCGCCAGGGCTTGTTGTCCAAGCCCTGACAGGTCTTACATCTAGCAAGCGCAAGACGTGCACTCCAGACTACGGGTCATGCTCTCGCCACAGAACGCTCCAACGCCCCACAGCCAGCGCAGCACCATGCCACCCCCCTGGTCCATCTATTTGTGGCCCACGGTATTTTGTCAGGCAAACACGCAACGCAGGCTGCAATTCGTGCACTTAGGTACACGCATCACACGCGGTGGCCCTCATGGCGAACGCCTTGCGGGTCAGACCATGTGGTGCGAGCGTACCCGAAAGCGAGAGGCCGGGTTGCTGTGGGACTGGGCAGAAATCCAGCACGGGGTCGTCGCGATGGTCGACCCGATGGGCGTGTTGACCAATCTGCGCCTGGTCAGCGATGCCGGTGACGTGCTGAGCGCGCCGGAATCGGCGCTGCACCTGAGCCAGCTGGTTCGGCAATTGCCGTGGCAGGACGAAGTCTGGCGCGCCGTCTGCCAGGCTTGAATGGGGCACCCGGCTCCGCGAGTACGCGAAGCCACCCGCCAAGCGGGTTGCGCAGGCCGCTTGGGGCGGCCCGGCGCGGCCTGCGCTGGGCGGTGATCCAGCCTCGCTTCAGCGCACCGCAGCGCGCTTGAACTGCCGAGCCACGAAGGCCAGGCACAGCACGGTCAGTCCCGCGCAGGCCAGCAGCGGCTCGGCCCACTCGATGGGCGTGATGGCCTCGCCGCGCAGCACGCGGTTCATCAGCGTCGACTGCGCGAGCGCCGGCAGCCACAGGTGCCAGGGCTTTTCGCCGTCCTGGTTGATCATGTTCATCATCGGCAGCAGCGAGACCACCAACACGATCACCGTGGCGCTGGCCTGCGCCTCCTTGAAGGTCTTGCAGCGGATCGCGATCGCCATCAGCAGCGCAGACAAGGCGCCGGCCAGCGGCGCCAGCAGCGCCAGGAAGGCCAGCGCCTCGGGCAAGCCGTACTGGAAGGTCGCCGCCAGCGTCTCGCTGCGCAACAACCATTGCCCCGGCAGGAAGCTGAAGCTCGACAGCAGCGCGATCAGCATCGCCACCGCGGCCACCGCGCCCCACTTGCCCAGCACCAGCGCACCACGGCTGGCGGGGTTCATCAGCAAGGGCTCCAGCGAGCCCCGCTCACGCTCGCCGGCCGTGCTGTCCAGCGCCGCATTCAGCGCGCCGTAGAGCACGGCCATCAGCACGAAAAACGGCAGCATCGCGGTCAGCCGGGCCGCGCGTGCGGCCGGATTGGCCAGGTCGCGTTGCTCCACCTGCGTGGCCTGCAGCAAGCCCATCGAAACGCCGCGCAGCGAAAGGCGCAGCGCCGCCTGCTCGCGGTTGAAGCCCTGCAACAGGCCCGCGATGCGGTTCACGCTGCCTTCGGCGCGCTGGTTGGCGCTGGAGCTCACCAGCTCGACCAGCGGCATCTCGCCCTTGGCCAGGTCGGCCTCGAAGTCCTTCGGTACCACCACCACCGGGTCGCCCAACTTGCTGGTGTCCAGTTGCCGTTCGTAGTCGGCCGGCGCTTCACTCACCGTGTAGGTCTGGCGCAGCAGGTAGTTGTGCAGCGTCGGCGCATTCGCCAGCCCGGCCACCACCACCTCGCGCGCCTCGGCCCGCTTTTCGATGCTGGAGACCAGCGTCGAGATCAGCACCAGCACCAGCGGCCCCATCGCGACCGAGCTGAGCAGCACGGTCAACAGCGTGCGCCGGTCGCGCAGCGCATCGACCAGCTCCTTCCAGAACACACTCCACGCGGCATTCATGACAACCCCCTGCTCGCGGCCAGCGCCTGGCTGGTCCGCTCTTCTTCACTGAACGCCAGGCTCACGAAAGCCTCCTCGAAGTCCTTTTCGCCGGTGCGCGCCAGCAGCGCCGGCACCGTGCCCTCGGCCACCGTGCGGCCGTGGGCGATCACCACCACCTCGTCGCACAATCGCTCGACCTCCTGCATGATGTGCGTGGAGAAGACGATGCACTTGCCCTCGTCGTCGCGCAGCCGGCGCAGCGCCTCGCGCAGGCTGCGCGTGGCCAGCACGTCCAGCCCGTTGGTCGGCTCGTCGAGGATGATGTTGGGCGGGTTGTGCACCAGCGCGCGGGCGAGCGCCGTCTTCATGCGCTCGCCCTGGCTGAAGC
>NZ_VIDT01000404.1 GCF_006519715.1 Ideonella azotifigens | reverse complement strand
CACCAAGCACCTGCGGCTGGTCAAGGGCAGCCACATCGTCGTGCCGCGCTGCTTCGAGCACGACCATGCCTACATCTTCCAGAACCCCGACAAGCGCATCATCTTCGCCATCCCCTACGAGCGCGACTTCACGCTGATCGGCACCACCGACCAGGAACTGCACGGCGATCCACGCGGGGCCAAGATCGCCCCCGACGAGATCGCCTACCTGTGCGAGCAGGCCAGCCGCTACTTCACGCGGCCGGTGCGGCCAGAGGAAGTCGTGTGGACCTACTCCGGCGTGCGGCCGCTGCTGGACGATGCGGCGGGCGATCCGTCTGCCGTCACGCGCGATTACCTGCTGGAAACGCAGACCGGCGCGGCGCCGCTGCTTTCAGTCTGGGGCGGCAAGATCACCACCTTCCGCAAGCTTGCCGAAGAGGCGGCGGACGAGGTCGGCGACATGCTGGGCGAGCGCCGCAAGCCGTGGACCGAAGGTGCCTTTTTGCCCGGCGGCGACCTGCGCGAATGGATAGGCCCACCGCAGCGGCCGGACACCGATTTCGAGCGCCTGGTGCAGACCATCGGCCAGCGCCACCCGTGGTTGCCACGTGAGCTGACGCGCCGGCTGGCGCGCGCCTACGGCAGCCGCATCGGCCTGGTGCTGGGCAAGGCCGAGTCGCTGGCCGAGCTGGGTGCCGAGGTGGCGCCTGGCCTGCATGAGGCCGAGCTGCGCTACCTGGCCGAGCACGAATGGGCCCGCAGCGCCGACGACGTGCTGTGGCGCCGCAGCAAGCTCGGCCTGCACCTGAACGAAGACGCACGCCAACGCGTGCTGGACTGGATGACGAAGTACATGAACGAACAGCCGCAAGCCAGCAGCGCGGGGGTCACATGCAGCTGACGCTGGACAAGATCAGCCAGCGGGTCGGCCCGCAGACCTGGCTTTACGAAATGAGCATCGCGCCCAAGCCCGGCGCGGTCACCGTGCTGCTGGGCGCGACGCAAGCCGGCAAGACCACGCTGATGCGGCTGATGGCCGGGCTGGACAAGCCCACCACCGGCCGCGTGCGGGTGGACGGCGCCGACGTGACCGGCAAACCGGTGCGCGAGCGCGACGTGGCCATGGTCTACCAGCAGTTCATCAACTACCCTTCGATGACGGTCTACGACAACATCGCCTCGCCGCTGAAATTGAGCGGCAAGCCGAAGGCAGAGATCGACCGCCGGGTGCGCGAGCTGGCCGCCAAGCTGCACATCGAGGTCTTCCTGGACCGCCTGCCCGCCGCGCTTTCCGGCGGCCAGCAGCAGCGCGTGGCACTGGCCCGCGCGCTGGCCAAAAACGCCCCGCTGATGCTGCTGGACGAGCCGCTGGTGAACCTGGACTACAAGCTGCGCGAAGAGCTGCGCGAAGAGCTGACGCAGCTGTTCGCCGCGGGCGATTCGACCGTGGTCTATGCCACCACCGAGCCGGCCGAAGCGCTGCTGCTGGGCGGCTACACCGCGGTGATGGACGCCGGCGAACTGCTGCAATACGGCCCCACCGCCGAGGTCTTCCACCGCCCCGCTTCGCTGCGCGTGGCAAGGGCCTTCTCCGACCCGCCGATGAACTTGCTAGAAGCCGTGCCGGCCGAAGGTGGCGTGCGCGTGGGTGGCAAGGAAGTCTGGCCGCTGACCTTGCCCACCGGCACTTCGAGCAGCTTCACGCTGGGCTTGCGTGCCAGCGCGGTGCGCGTCACCACACGCCCCGGCGACCTTGCGTTGCCGGGCCGCGTCGAACTCGCCGAGCTGTCCGGCTCGGACACCTTTGTGCACGTGCACACCGCCGTGGGCGAACTCGTCGCGCAGCTGACCGGCGTGCACGACTTCGAGCTGGGTGCCAACGTGACGCTGCACCTCTCGCCGGCACAGCTCTACTGGTTCGGTGCCGATGGCGCGCTGCTGCGGGCCCCCGCGGCCCGGGGGATCTGACATGGCCAAGATCGAACTCGACCTGGCGCACGCCTACCGGCCCAACCCCAAGCAGGACAGCGACTATGCGCTGCTGCCGCTGAAGATGACGTTTGACGACGGCGGCGCCTATGCGCTGCTGGGCCCCTCGGGCTGCGGCAAGACGACGATGCTGAACATCATGTCCGGCCTGCTGGTGCCTTCGCAGGGCACGGTGAAGTTCGACGGCCAGGACATGACACGGGCCACGCCGCAGCAGCGCAACATCGCCCAGGTCTTCCAGTTCCCGGTGATCTACGACACGATGACCGTGGCCGAGAACCTGGCCTTCCCGCTGAAGAACCGCAAGGTGCCGGCGGCGCAAATCCAGCAGCGCGTCGGCCAGATTGCCGAGATGCTGGAGATGAGCCACCAGTTGAACATGCGCGCCGCGGGCCTGAGCGCCGACCAGAAGCAGAAGATCTCGCTGGGCCGTGGCCTGGTGCGGCCGGACGTGTCGGCGGTGCTGTTCGATGAGCCGCTGACCGTGATCGACCCGCACCTGAAATGGCAGCTGCGCCGCAAGCTCAAGCAGATCCACCATGAGCTCAAGCTCACGCTGATCTACGTCACGCACGACCAGGTCGAGGCGCTGACCTTTGCGGACCAGGTGGTCGTGATGTCGCGCGGCATGGTGGTGCAGCTGGGCACGCCCGAGGCCTTGTTCGAGCGGCCGGCGCACACCTTCGTGGGCCACTTCATCGGCTCGCCGGGCATGAACTTCCTGCCGGCGCAGTCGCAAGGCACCCAGCTGCAGATTGCCGGCCAGTCGCTGGCAGCGCCGCGGCCCTTGCCGGCTGGCGCGCTGAAGCTTGGCATCCGGCCGGAGTACCTGGGGCTGGACGTGGTGGGTGCACCGGGCACGCTGCCCGCCAAGGTCAAACAGGTACAGGATATTGGGACGTATGTGCTGGTGACGATTGAAGCGGCCGGCCAGTCGCTGAAGGCGCGGCTGTCACCCGACGCCGTGCGGCCCGAGGTCGGCAACGCGCTGGGCATCCAAGTGGTGGGCGCACATACCTGCTTCTATCAAAACGAGGAGTTGGTGGCATGAGCGCGACCACAAAACCGGTGAACCAGAAGGCGTGGTTCCTGATCCTGCCGGTCTTCATCTGCGTGGCCTTCTCGGCCATCCTGCCGCTGATGACGGTGGTGAACTACTCGGTGCAGGACATCATCTCGCCCGAGCGGCGGGTGTTCGTCGGCACCGAATGGTTTGCCTCGGTGATGCGGGACGAGGACCTGCACGCCGCGCTGTGGAACCAGCTGCGCTTCTCGCTGGCTGTGCTGGCGGTGGAGCTGCCGCTGGGCATTGGCCTGGCGCTGGCGATGCCGGCGCAGGGCTGGAAGTCTTCGGCCACGCTGGTCATCGTCGCGTTGTCGCTGCTGATCCCTTGGAATGTCGTGGGCACCATCTGGCAGATCTTCGGCCGCGCCGACATCGGGCTGATGGGCTACGGCCTGGCGCAACTGGGCATCGACTACAACTACACCGGCAACGCCACGCACGCCTGGCTCACTGTCCTGCTGATGGACGTGTGGCACTGGACGCCGCTGGTCGCGCTGCTGGCCTTCGCCGGCCTGCGCAGCATCCCGGATGCGTATTACCAGGCCGCGCGCATCGACGGCGCCAGCAAGCTCGCGGTTTTCCGCTACATCCAGCTGCCGAAGATGCGCGGCGTCTTGATGATCGCGGTGCTGCTGCGTTTCATGGACAGCTTCATGATCTACACCGAGCCCTTTGTGCTCACCGGTGGCGGCCCCGGCAATGCCACCACCTTCCTCAGCCAGTACCTGACGCAGAAGGCGGTCGGCCAGTTCGACCTGGGCCCGGCGGCGGCGTTCTCGCTGATCTATTTCCTGATCATCCTGCTGTTCTGCTTCGTGCTCTACAACTGGATGCAGCGCGTGGGCCAGGCGCAAGAGGAGACCGGCCATGAATGAATCACGCTTCCAGAAGCGGACCTTGCTGCTGATCGCCTACCTGGTGTTTGCGCTGCTGCCCATCTACTGGATGGTCAACATGAGCTTCAAGACCAACCAGGAGATCCTGGCCAGCTTCAGCCTGTGGCCGCAGCACTTCACCTGGGACAACTACAAGCTGATCCTGACCGACGAGAGCTGGTACTCGGGCTACGTGAACAGCATGATTTACGTGGCGATGAACACCGCCATTTCGCTGACGGTGGCGCTGCCCGCCGCCTACGCCTTCAGCCGCTACAGCTTCTTGGGCGACAAGCATGTGTTCTTCTGGCTGCTGACCAACCGGATGACGCCGCCTGCGGTGTTCCTGCTGCCCTTCTTCCAGCTCTACACCACCGTGGGCCTGATGGACACGCACATCGCCGTGGCGCTGGCGCACCTGCTGTTCAACGTGCCGCTGGCGGTGTGGATCCTGGAAGGTTTCATGTCGGGCATTCCGCGCGAGATCGACGAGACCGCCTACATCGACGGCTACAGCTTCCCGCGCTTTTTCCTGACCATCTTCCTGCCGCTGATCAAGGCGGGGGTGGGCGTGGCCGCCTTCTTCTGCTTCATGTTCTCGTGGGTGGAACTGCTGCTGGCGCGCACGCTGACCAGCGTCAATGCCAAGCCCATCGTGGCGACGATGACGCGCACCGTGAGCGCCAGCGGCATGGACTGGGCGACGCTGGCCGCCGCAGGTGTGTTGACCATCGTGCCGGGCGCGATCGTGATCTGGTTCGTGCGCCACTACATCGCCAAAGGTTTTGCGATGGGGAGAGTTTGAGATGCTGGATTGGATGGTTTGGACGACACCCGTTGCGGTGTTTTTCTGCTGCATCGCGCTGATGCTGGTCGGCATGACGCTGTGGGAGATCAAGTCGCCCACGGTGATGCGCAAGGGCTTCCTGCCGATTGCCACCACGCGCGGCGACCGGCTGTTCATCGGGCTGCTGACGGCGGCCTACATCAACCTGGCGTTCGTGGGCAGCGCCGGCTGGTTGGCAGAGGTGCTGAAGCTCGGCAGCGAGCCCAGCGTGTGGATCAGCTTCGTGTTGTCGATGGGCGCGCTGGCGCTGATCATGCGGCGCGGCTGAAGAGTTTCGTGTGTGAGTGACCCGTTCTACAAGAGGAGACAAATGATGATGAGCAAGTTGCGCATTTCGACCCTGGCGCTCGCTGCGCTGGCCGCCCTGGGCAGCCATGGCGCCTGGGCAGGCGAGGCCGAGGCGAAGAAGTGGATCGATGGCGAATTCCAGCCT
>NZ_VIDT01000403.1 GCF_006519715.1 Ideonella azotifigens | reverse complement strand
GGCGTGCTCTGGGGCGGTGCGGCTGGCGTGCTGGTCTGCCTGGTGCTGGCCGGGCGTTGCCTGGGCCGGCCGCTGGACGAATCGGCCCAGGCCAGCCGCAGTCCGGTTGCCAAAGGTGCCTGAACCCGTTCAGCTCATCCAGTTGCCGCCGTCGACATTCAGCGTCTGCGCGGTGATGTAGCGGGCCTCGTCGCTGGCCAGGAAGACGGCGGCCCCGGCAATGTCCTGCGGCGTGCCCATGCGGCCCAGCGGCACGGCCTTGCCCACCGCGATCTTCTTTTCGCCCAGCGCCAGGCCTTCGTACTTCGCGAACTGGGCGTCCACGTGCTGCCACATCGGCGTGTCGATCACGCCCGGCGCAATGCCGTTGACGCGGATGCCGTGCGGCGCCATCGCCAGCGCGGCGGACTGGGTGTAGCTGATGACGGCGGCCTTGGTCGCGCAATAGTGGGCCACCAGCGCTTCACCGCGCCGGCCGGCTTGCGAGGACATGTTGATCACGCTGCCGCGCACGCCGTGCGCCACCATCTGGCGCAGCACCGCCTGCATCGTGAAGAACATGCCTTTCACGTTGATGTCGAACAGGCGCTGGTAAGAGGCTTCGTCGGCTTCCAGCACCGGGGCCATGTCGAACACCGCGGCGTTGTTGAACAGCACGTCGATGGCGCCGAAGCCGGCGCTGGCCGCTTCCACCAGCGCCGCGATGCTGGCGGCCTGCGCCACGTCGGCCTGCTGGTAGCGCAGTGTTTCGGGATGCGCGGCCTGCAAGGCCTGCACGCCGGCGGAAGCTGCGCTGCCGATGTCGGCAATGGTGCAGCGCGCGGCTTCGGCCAGGCAGGCCTGCGCAACGGCCAGTCCGATGCCGCCGGCGGCGCCGGTCAGCAGCACATGTTTTCCCGCCAGGCGGCCCGTGGTGTCCATGTCGTCTCCTTGGTTCGGCTGGGGTGCCGACTTGTCCGACGATAGGAACTCTGGATGTTTTGTGCCGGTACTTTGCCGCCGGCCTGCCGATACTTCTCAGTCGAGCAGCCGGAAGGCCATGCCGATTTGCGAGCCGTAGATCGGGTAGCGCACCTTGATGCGGTAGCCGCGCAGCTTGCTGGCGTCCCACTCGCGCTCGGCGCAGGCCAGGCGGATCAGCTCCGGGTAACGCGCATATTCCGGCAGCCGGAAGGCTTCCGGGCCGCGGCCGAGGAACTGCACGGTTTCGACCATGTCCATGCGGTCGCCGAAGCGGCTGGGGTCGTCCGGGTGGGCAATGCCGCGGATCACCGTGTCGTACAGCCGCAGCTCGGGCTGGATGTCGGGCCAGACGTCGTCGTGCAGCAGCGCGTCGATCACGCAGCATTCGGTCGGCGGCTCGGCGTGCGCGGCCATGCCGCTGGTCGGGCCACCGGCGCCGCGGCGGGCCCGGTGGGCGTTGTTGTAGACCTGCACGTAGACGATGTCGTGGCCGCGGCCCTGCTCGCGGCTCAGCGGCAGGCCGAAGACGGAGGTCTGGATCACGCGGCCGTTCTGTTCGGTCTGCAACTGCTCGGGCTGCACGCTGGAGAACTGGCGCAGCAGCAGGTCTTCCATGCCGGAGACCGGCTGGCCGTTCAGGCTCAGCGCCTTGAAGCGGCTTTCTTCCGGGCTCAGCGAGGAGAAGTTCAGCCGCAGCAGGCCCGAAGGCTTCAGGCGCCGGCAGCCCAGCAAGGCGTCGATGCCGAGGCCGTCATGGCGCTCGGGGTTGTCGCGCGAGGGGTAGACGATGCCGGTGGACAGCACCAGGTCGGCCTGCACGCCGCGCAGTGCGCTGGTGGCCTTGAAGGCCAGCGTCTTCTGGCGCAACTCGATCGCGGCGCGCGACTCCAGCACCCATTCGCTGAGCACCGTGTCCAGCGTGGCGCGGTCGCCGAACTGCACGTCGACAAAAGTCTCGAAGGCCTGCACCGCGGCGGCAGCGCGCGAGAGGTGGCCAGGATCGAGCTTGGTGCGCTCGGCGCCGCGCAGCATCTGGGCCAGCACCTGGGCGCCGGGGATGTTGACCAGCGTGGTCAGCGGGTCGCCGCTGCGCACCGAGGACAGCAGCCGGGAGACGGCAGATTGGCCCAGGCCGAGTGCAGCCTGGAAGGCTTTCTGGTCGCGAGCGCCCTTGTCTTCGATGGCGGCGAGCAGCGCGCCGACGGCAGTCTGCAGTTCATTGCCCAGCGCTTCGGTGTGGCGGCGCAAGGCCAGGTCGGCTTCACTGGCCGAGGACGGAAACTGGGAGTTCATGCCGGCGAGGATACAAGCAGGAGCAGGCGCGCCGGACGCTCCGCCTGGCGTGGCGGGGCGCCCGGCGCGGACGAACGGCGCCGTGCGAGGGCGAAGGCACCGTTCGGACGTGGTTGCATGAGGAAACGCCGGGCCGTCCCAAGTTTCCTCATCCCCCTCGGGGGGCGGGCCGGGCAAAGCCCGGTCCTTGGGGGCACGCTCAGGGCTTGGGCAGCACGTGCAGGACCTGGGTCGAACTGGTCGAGCCTTGCGCGTTCGAGCAGGTCAGCACGTAGGGGTAGTCGCCCAATTCGGTCTGCCTGATGGTTTTGGTGCCTTCAGTCGCCACCTGGCCCGAGTCCCAGGTGCCGGTGACGGCGCACGAGTCGGCGTATTGCGAGTACCAGGCCAGCTTCATGAGTTTGCCCGGCGTCGTGTTGCTGGTGGTCATCGGCGGGTTGATCTGGTCGATGTAGAACTGCACCGCCGGCTTGGGCAGGATGGGGGCCGGGAAGGCCGCCGGGTCCACCTTCAGGATCGCGCCAGCGCTGTTGGCGCCGCCAGCGTAGGCGGGAACGTACAGCATGCCGTCGCTGCCCTTGGTCAGGCCAGCCTGCACCGCGAAGGCGCTGTCGGTCAGCGAGACCACGCCCACCAGCTTGCTGGTAGCGGGGTCGATTTCGATCAGCGTGCCGTAGCTGCGGCTCGGGCCGCCGTAAGGCGCGCTGCCGTACAGGTGGCCGTTCGGGCCGACGACCAGCGGCGAGGTCGGGAATTCGCCGTTGGTGATGTCGTCGAACTTCAGCACGGTCTGGAAGTTGCCCGCGCCGTTGAAGCGGTAGACCGAGCCGTAGTCGGCGCCGTTGCTGTTGGTCGTGCCGTACACATAGCCGTCGGCCGGGTTCGTCACCAGGCTGGCCTGCGGGTTGATGCTTTCGACGGTGCTGTCGAACGAATGCAGGACCTGGAAGCCGCTGCCGTCGCGGGCCATCTTGAAGGCCACGCCTTCGCCGGTGTTGCCGCCGCTCGAGGTCACGCCGTAGAGCAGGTTGTCGGTGCCCAGTGCCAGGCCGTGCGGGTTGCCGCCGGAGGCGTCGCCAGCGAAGCTGTGGATGACGGTGAACTTCTCGCCGCTGGGCTGCATCTTGAAGATCGCGCCGCGGCCGAACTCGCCGCCGCCGATGGCAAAGCCATACAGCAGGCCCTTGCTGTCCTGCACCAGCGCGCCGCCGGGGTAGGCGCCGTCGCTGCCGTTGAACACGTGCAGCAGCTTGAACTTGCCGCCGGGCACGTACTTCCACAGGCTGCCGTATTGTGCTGCGCCCTGGCCGGTCGAGGCATTGCCGTAGACCGAGCCGTCGCTGCCGACCATCAGGTCACCGCGCGGCGAGCCGCCTTCGGTCGAGCCGTCAAAGGTGTGCACCACCTTGTAGCCGCTGCCGTTGGTCTTGACGCGGAACACCAGGCCCCAGCCGCTGTCGGGCGAGTTGGTCAGCGCGGTGCCATACACATAGCCGTCCGGTGCCTGGACCATGGCGCCGTAGGGCTGGGCGCCCTTTTCGGCGCCGGGCATGGAGGCGATGACCGTGGTCGGGTCGGCCGCCAGCGCGGTGCCGTGCAGGCCCCACGAAGTGATGGCCAGCAGGCTGGCAAGGGTCAGGCCCGTGAATCGGCGCTTCGACCCGCCGAGAACGACATCCGCAATGTTTCGAGACACAAGGAACTCCTAGGGGTTGGGGGAGGTGCTGCCCGCTTGTTGCGGGTCGGCTACCGCTCGCGTGTTTGGGGTGCGCGACGGCCGGGAGCAAGCCGGCGCCCTCATGGGGCGCAGACCAGCCAAGAAGCAGACGCTGACGCGAGGAATCGTGTCCCTTGCACGCTGGCCCGGCACCGCGCTGCCGTGAGGGCAGTAGCGGGCTCGTGTCAGCGTTGTGTCAACGCCATGAACGTCAGCATAAAGCCTTCGCCACAGTTCCACAAGATTTCTAACGTATATGCATCACATATTTTTGGGGAATGAAAACACGCCAGAAATCAGCGGGTTCAGACGTAAGCACGAGGCGTGCCGGCGGCCCCGGCTGGCCCTCAGTGCAGCCGCAGCACGATGATGCCGGCGACGATCACCGCGGTGCCGCCAGCGCGCTGCCAGCCGAAGGGTTCGCGCAGCAGCAGCGTGCCGATCAGCGCGGCAAACAGCACCGAGGTCTCGCGCATGGCGGCCACCATCGCCACCGGCAGCAGCGTCATGGCCCACAGCGCAATGCCGTAGCTGCCGAGCGACGCGACCGTGCCGCCCAGTGCAACCGGCCAGCGCGCCGTCATGTAGGCGCGCGTGGCGGGCCATTGCGCGCGGCGCTGCCACAGCACCAGCGAAAGGTAGGGCAGGCCGTCGAGCAGGAACAGTGCGGCGACATAGCGCCCGGCGTCACCCGAGACGCGCACGCCCACGCCGTCCACCAGCGTGTAGCCGGCAATGAACACGGCGTTGAGCAGCGCAAAGCGCAGCGCCTTGCGGCGGCGCGCCGGGTCGCCTTCGTTTGCATGGCGTGACAGCCCCAGCGCCAGCACGCCGGTGCAAATGGTCAGCACGCCGGCCCAGCCCATGAAGGACAGGCTTTCGCTGATCAGCGCATGGCTGCAAAGGGCGACCAGCAACGGTGCGCAGCCGCGCATCAGCGGATAGGTCAGCCCCAAGTCGCCGTGCTTGTAGGCGCCAGCCAACGCGATGTAGTAGCCGATGTGGATCGCCGTCGAAGCCAGGATGTAAGGCCAGGCCGAAGCATCCGGCAGGCCCAGCCACAGCATCAGCGGCGGCGCGACCAGCGTGCCCAGGCCGTGGATCAGTCCGGTGTCCAGCGCCTTGTCGGTGGACGACTTGATCAGCGCGTTCCAGCTCGCATGCAGCAATGCCGCGCCCAGCACCGCCAGCAGCACCCAGCCGCTGCCGGGTGTGCCGCCGCTCAAGG
>NZ_VIDT01000402.1 GCF_006519715.1 Ideonella azotifigens | reverse complement strand
CCGCGCCCGCTGTCCCAGACCTCCAGCCGCAGCTGCCTGCCGCGGCGCCGCGCAGCCACCAGCACGCCGCCGTCCTCGGTGTAGCGGATCGCGTTGGACAGCAGGTTGCGCACCACGCGCTCCAGCAGCACCGGGTCGGCATGCACATGGTGCTGGCCGCCGCGGAAATGCAGCGACAGGCCCTTGTCGAAAGCCACCGGCTCGAAGTGCAGCTTCAGGCGCTGGAACAGTTCGCCGACGTTGACGTGCTCGGGCCGCACCTGCACGCCGCCACTGTCGATGCGGGTGATGTCCATCAGCTCGGAGAACAGGCCCTCCAGCGCATCGACCGCGCTGTTGATGCTGGCGGCCAGGCGCTGCACTTCCGGGTCGGGCCCGACGCGGCCGCGCAGCGCTTCGGCGAACAGGCCCATCGCGTGCAGCGGCTGGCGCAGGTCATGGCTGGCGGCGGCGAAGAAGCGGGTCTTGGCCTTGTTGGCCAGCTCGGCGGCCTGGCGTGCGGCATCTGCTGCCTGCTTTTCCTCGCGCAGCTGGGCCAGCAAGGCCTGGGTTTCCTGCTTCAGCGCCACGCCACGCTCGAACTCGCGCCGCGTGCTGCGGCCCAGCACCATCATCGAGCCGAGGATCAGCAGCAGCACGCCCGTCAGCACGGCCGCCCTATCCTGGCCCGACATGGCCACCCGCAGCACCAGCGGCCCGAAGGCCAGCGCCAGATAGCCGTAGAAGACCGGCGGCTTGTGCGCCAGGATGGGCACCGCGGCAATGCAGAAGCTGAAGATGATGATGACCAGCACCGCCTGCGACAGTGGGTCCGCATGGTCGAAGAACAGCCAGGTGGAAACGCCCCACAGCGCGCCCGAGCCCAGCGTCATCAGGTAGCAACCCAGGCGCCAGCGCAGCAGCTCGACATTGGTCTGCGGCGAGATCGGCAAGCGGTGCCACAGCAACGCCTGGCCCGCGCGCGCGCTCCACAGCAGCAGCGTCAACGCACCCCAGGGCCACAGCCATTCGGGCGGGGCCACGCTGTGGAACAGCATCAGCATCACGATGATGCCCAGCGCACTGCCAAAGGCGGCCGCAGGCGCAAACGAAAACAGCGAGTCCACCTGCTCCGCGAGCAGGGCGTCCGATTCAGCATGCCCCCAGGGCCGGGCCATGCCCGACCCGCCCCCCGCGGGGGTCACGGAAACTTGGGGCGGCCCGGCGTTTCCTTCGGCTCTCACTCGGCCGCCGGAGCGCGGCGCTGGCGGGTCATCTGGCCGACGGCCAACACGGCCTGGGTGCGGGAGCTGACGCCCAGCGCGCGCAGCACCGCCTGCACATGGTCCTTCACCGTCTCGACCGACAGGCCCAGGCGGCGTGCAATGTCCTTGTTCGGCTTGCCCTGCAGCAGCATGCTCAGCACATCGGCCTGGCGCGGCGTGAGGCCCAGGCGTTCGAAGGAAGGCAACGTCTGGTAGGCAGAATCGTCGTCAGACGGCTCGGCCGCCGGCGTCTCGGCCGCCGGCGTGCTGCCGAGCGACATCGTGGGCACGAAGATGCCGCCGTCCATCACCAGGCGCAGCGCGTCGGACAGGCCCTCGGTGCTCATGCGCTTGGGCAGGAAGCCCATCGCACCGAGGTCGATGGCCTGGATCACGTCGCTGGAACGGTCGGAGGCCGAGATCACGACCACCGGCATGTCAGGGTAGCTGCGGCGCAGTTCGCCCAGCAGTTCGAAACCCAGCGCATCGCCAAGCTGCAGGTCCAGCAGCACCAGGTCGTAGTCATGGTCCACCGCCAGCGAACGGCGGGTGGCGCTGCCACTGGACAGCGCGGTGACCTGCACGCCCGGTTTGATGCTTTCCATCATCGCCTTCAGGGCGGACAGGATCAGCGGATGATCATCGACCAGCAGGACTTTCATCGGAAGGCACGGTACGGCAGGGTGAGCACAAGCACATCGTACCGTGACAGCACGTTTTTTCGGCTGTCTCATCCCGTGTTTGCCCGCCGTTTGTCCCCTTACATCATCAGTCGATACCAGGTCAGATGTAACGCCGGGTGATGGACTCTGCCACGCAGACCGGCTTGGCACCGCCTTCGGCCTCGATGGTGACCTCGACCAGGAGTTGCGCCCCACCTTCCAGCGGCTCGTAGCCCAGCAACTTGAAATGCCCGCGCAACCGGCTGTCGACCGGTACCGGGGCCGGAAACCGCACCCGGTTCAGCCCGTAGTTGACGCCCATGCGCACGTCGTCGACCTCGAAGCCGTGCTCGAACATCCACGGCAGCAGCGACAGCGTCAGGAAGCCATGGGCAATCGTCGTCTTGAACGGCCCTTGCGCCGCCCGCTCACGGTCGACATGAATCCACTGGTGGTCGCCGGTCGCTTCGGCGAAGCGGTCGATGCGCGCCTGGTCGATGGTGATCCAGCCGCTGTTGCCCAGCGTTTCGCCGACGCGGCTTGCCAGGTCGGCGAGGTGGGCGATGCGGGTCGGCGGCGTCGCGGAAACTGCGGGTTCAGGGCTCATGGGGCAATGCAATCGGGAGGATCTGGGAGGCCGTTCGGGCCTGCAAAAACTTACCATGCGGCCTCGCCGCCAAGCCTAGGCGGGAACCCAGGCCGAACCTGTCTCAAGCGCGACAAGACGGCATTGGCGAAAACACCACCAGGAGAACTTCACCCATGTCCAAGCTCATCGTCAGCAGCATCGGCGTCTCGATTGACAGCTACAGCGCCGGCCCGAACCAAAGCCTCGACAACCCCTTGGGCGTTGGCGGCCTGGCCTTGATGACATGGGCCTTCACCACGCGCACCTTCCAGGCCATGCACGGCGGCAACGGCGGCGACACCGGCCCAGACGAAGACTTCGCCGCCCGCGGCTTCGCCAACATCGGTGCCTGGATCCTCGGCCGCAACATGTTCGGCCCGGTGCGCGGCGAGTGGCCCGACGACGAATGGAAGGGCTGGTGGGGCACCAACCCGCCCTACCACGTGCCGGTCTTCGTGCTGACGCACTACCCGCGCGAGTCCATCGAGATGGAAGGCGGCACCAGCTTCCACTTCGTCACCGACGGCATCCACGCCGCCCTCGAACGCGCGAAGGCTGCAGCAGGCGGCAAGAACGTGCGCGTTGGCGGCGGCGTCGCCACCATCCGCCAGTACCTGCAGGCCGGCCTGGTCGACGAGATGCACCTGGCACTGGGCAATGCGCTGCTCGGTTCAGGCGAAGCCCTGCTGGCCGGCATCGACCTGCCGGCGCTGGGCTTCGAATGCACCGAGCGGGTCTGCAGCCCGCATGCGACGCACGTGGTGCTGACGCGGCGCGGGCCGACAGCGAGCTGACAGGTTGCTGGTCTTCCGCACCACGGCCGGGCGCGTTCACTCACCTGCAAGACCGGCTCACCGGCCAGAGTTTCCCAGCCCAGCACCGCCCCATGGACATCGACCCACAAGACCTGATCAAGACCGACGACGAGGACGATGCGGCCGAGCGCCGCTCGGACCGCAAGAGCGCAAGGCTCAACACCTTTGTCGCCATCACCGTTGCGCTGCTGGCCACGTTCATGGGCATCTGCAAGGTCAAGGACGACAACATCGTGCAGGCCATGCAGCAGGCCCAGGCCGACAAGCTGGACCACTGGAACTTCTACCAGGCGCGCAACATCCGCCAGGACGTGGCCGAGGCCAGCGTCACGCAGCTGAAACTGGCCAAGGCCTCCGCGCCAGCCGACAAGGCGGCCGGCTATGACGAGGCGATCCAGCGCTATGAGGCCAAGGCGGCGCAGGAAGCGCAGAAGAAGCAGACGCTGAGCGCCGCCGCCGCGGAGGACCAGAAGACCTACGACAGCCTGAACTACCGCGACGACCAGTTCGATCTGTCCGACGCCGCGCTGGCCATCGCCATCTCGCTGCTCGCGGTCACCGCGCTGACCCGGCTGTGGTGGATGTACTGGGTCTCGTGGCTGCCCATCGGCGCGGGCGTGCTGATGGGCCTGTCTGGGCTGCTCGGCTGGGCCGTGCACCCGGACACGCTGACGAAACTTCTCTCGTGAACCTCAGACGTTCATCACGCTGACCGTCTTGGTCACCAGGTAGGCGTCCAGCGCTTCCGGGCCACCTTCGGACCCGTAGCCCGAGTCCTTCACGCCACCGAACGGCAGCTCGGGCACCGGGGCAGCCGGCTGGTTGACCCACAGCATGCCGACTTCCAGCCGCTGCGACAGCTCATGCAGCGTCTTCAGCGACCTGGTGAAGGCATAGCTGGCCAGGCCGAACGGCAGGCGGTTGGATTCGGCGATGGCCTCGTCCAGCGTGTTGAAGCCGCGGATGCCGGCGATCGGGCCAAACGGCTCTTCGTTGAAGATGTCGGCTTCCAGCGGCACCTCGTCCAGCACCGTGGCGGCGTAGAAGTTGCCCTTGCTGCCGACACGCTCGCCACCGGCGGCGACCTTCGCGCCCTTGCTCAGCGCGTCTTCGGTGATCTTGGCCATCGCGGCCAGGCGACGCGGGTTGGCCAGCGGGCCCATGGTCGTGCCATCGGCCAGGCCGTCGCCCACCTTCAGGCTGGACGCGTGGGCGGCCAGCGCTTGCGCGAACTCGGCGCGGATGCTGTTGTGCACCAGGAAACGCGTGGGCGAGATGCAGACCTGGCCGGCGTTGCGGAACTTGGCGGCACCGGCCGACTTGACGGCCAGCATCACGTCCGCGTCTTCGGCCACGATGACAGGCGCGTGGCCGCCCAGCTCCATCGTCGCGCGCTTCATGTGCAGGCCGGCCAGCGAGGCCAGCTGCTTGCCGACCGGGGTGGAGCCGGTGAAGGTGATCTTGCGGATCACCGGGTGCGGGATCAGGTAGCTGGAAATCTCGGCCGGGTCGCCATAGACCAGGCCGATCACGCCGGCCGGCACGCCTGCGTCCACGAAGGCCTGCAGCAGCGCGGCCGGCGAGGCGGGGGTTTCCTCCGGTGCCTTGACGATGATGGAGCAGCCGGTGGTCAGCGCGGCCGAGAGCTTGCGCACCACCTGGTTGATCGGGAAATTCCATGGCGTGAACGCGGCGACGGGGCCGACCGGCTCCTTGAGCACCAGCTGCTGCGCGGCAATGTTGCGCGATGGCACGACGCGGCCGTAGACCCGGCGGCCTTCGTCGGCGAACCATTCGATGATGTCGGCCGAGGACAGGGCTTCCACCTTGGCTTCTGCCAGCGGCTTGCCTTGTTCCTG
>NZ_VIDT01000401.1 GCF_006519715.1 Ideonella azotifigens | reverse complement strand
AGCGAGGCCACGGCGGGCCACCGCGCGGCGTCTTGTTCGGGTGCTGCGGGGGGCGCGGCGGGAAGCTCGCTGGCGGCAGCCAGGCACGCGGAGCAGGAATTGGATGACACGGAATGCGAAGCCTTGTGGGTCCTGAGGTTGATCAGCTTAGGCCTAGCATCCAGTGCTTTCCATGCCGGAACAGCCCAAATGCTTGACCGTTTCTCCAGCCCGCCCACCGCCACGGCCCCGGCCCCGACGTCCGGCCCGGACCCGCTGACGCAGATCCTGCTGGGCCTGAGGCTGGAAGGCGTGGAGTACGGCCGCTGCCTGATGCACGCCCCTTGGGCGATCTCATTCCCGAAGCAACCCACGGCGCGCTTCCACTTCGTCGCCAGCGACAGTTGCTGGCTGCGCGCGGGGGCCGAAGACTGGGTGCAGCTGAACGCTGGCGACGCGGTGCTGCTGCCGCGCGGCAGCGCCCATGTGCTGGCCAGTGCGCCCGAAGTGCAGGCCCTGGACATCGATTCGCTGGGACGCGACACGGTGGTCGACCAGCTCTACCTCGTGCGCGACGCCGCCGACGAAGCCGGGCCGCCCAGCCATGTGATGTTCTGCGGCAGCATGCAGTTCAACCTGGACCCCTTGCACCCGCTGCTGGCCATGATGCCGGACGTGATCCGCGCCGGCGACCTGGCCCAGCGCGACCCGACCGTGCCAGTGTTGCTGGAGGCGATGGAGCGCGAAGTGGCGCTGAACCGCATCGGCGCCTGTGGCATCCTGGCGCGCATGGCCGACGTGCTGGCCGCCAGCATCATCCGCGCCTGGGTCGAATGCGCCTGCAGCAACCCGACAGGCTGGATCGCCGCGCTGCGCTGCCCCGGCGTGGGCAAGGTGCTGGCCGCCATCCACACCGCGCCCGAGCGCGACTGGAGCGTGCCCGCGCTGGCCCATGTGATGGGCACCTCGCGCTCGCGCTTTGCCCAGGCCTTCAAGGACTCGGTCGGCGAAAGCCCGGCCCGCTACGTCGCCAAGATCAAGATGTTCCAGGCCCGCCGCTGGATCGCGCAGGACGGCATGCGCATCACCGTGGCCGCCGACCGGCTGGGCTACGACTCCGAAGCCTCCTTCAGCCGCGCCTTCAAGCGCGTGCTCGGCCACGCGCCCAGCCTGGCAAAGGCCTTGGCCGAGCAGCTGGACGGACGCTGAACAAGTCATACGATGACCACCGATTCCGCCCGTCCCGCATCCGTGGAATCACGGTCATCTACCGGGTAGCCCAACGCGCATTCGACTTGTACGATGTCATAACACTAATGACATCGGAGACCTCTCATGCAAGACGACACCCGTGCAACCCTGCCCCGCCGCAGCCTGCTGCAAGCCGCGGCAGGAACCGCATTCGCCGCCGCAACCGGCAGCGCGCTGGCCCAGTCCTTCGACTTCAAGCCCAACCAGCGCTACCCGGACCCTGCCGTGATGGTGCTGGACCCGAGCTTTGCCAAGTACCGGCTCTACAGCAGCACGCTGGAGCAGATCGGCACCGGCCTGCGCTGGGCCGAAGGGCCGGCGTATTTCCCGGAGAAAGGCTGGTTGCTGGTCAGCGACATTCCGAACAACCGGATCATGAAGTACGACGAGAAGGACGGCAGCTTCAGCGTCTTCCGCAATCCTTCGAACTTCGCCAACGGCAATGTGTGTGACCGCCAGGGCCGGCTCGTCACCTGCGAGCATTCGGTGACCCGCCGCATCACCCGCACCGAGCGCGACGGCAAGGTCACGGTGCTGGCCGACAGCTTCGAAGGCAAGCGCCTGAATGCGCCCAACGACATCGTCGTCAAGTCCGACGACAGCATCTGGTTCACCGACCCGCTGTTCGGCATCAACGGCGAATGGGAAGGCAGCAAGGCCAAGCCCGAGCAGGCGACGACCAACGTCTATCGCCTGGGCACCGACGGCAAGCTGAGCGCCGTGCTGACCGACCTGGTCAACCCCAACGGCCTGGCCTTCTCGCCAGACGAGAAGAAGCTCTACGTCGTCGAATGGAAGGGCACGCCGAACCGCAGCATCTGGCGCTACGACGTGAACCCCGATGGCTCCCTGAGCGGCAAGATGAAGTTCATCGACGCGGCCGACCAGGGCGCGCTCGACGGCTTCAAGGTCGACCGCGACGGCAACCTCTGGTGCGGCTGGGGCAGCAACGGCGCGCTGGCCGCCGAACCGGTCGACAACCCGCTGCTGCCGGGCCGCAAGGTCTACCCGCTGAAGGGCCGCTCGGAGGACCTGGACGGCGTGATGGTCTTCAACCCCGAAGGCAAGGCCATCGGCTTCATCCGCCTGCCCGAACGCTGCCCCAACCTGGTCTTCGGCGGCCCCAAGCGCAACCGCCTCTACATGACCAGCAGCCACTCGGTCTATGCGCTGTATGTGGAGGCGCACGGCGCGGTGTGAGTCCCTGCAGCGATCACGGCGGAGGGCACCCGCCCTCCTCGGCGCCATGGAACAAACGGCCAGCCACCCTGTCTCATCTGCGGTGGCCCACCAACAAGAAAGGAAGCCGCCATGAACCTGCTGTCAGGACAATGCCTTTGCGGGCAGGTACAGCTCACTGTTCGCGGTGAACCGCTGCGTGTGGGCATCTGCCATTGCATGGACTGCCGCAAGGAAAGCGGCTCGGCTTTCACCTTCTACGGCATCTGGCCCGTCCAACGCTTCGAACACGCGGGTGACACGTCCGAATTCCGAGGCCGCCACTTCTGCCCCCGCTGTGGCGCGCGGCTGTTCTCAGTGGACGACGAAGAGGCCGAGATCAAGCTCGGCATCCTGTCGCAAGCCCCCACCCCTCTGGTGCCGAGCTACGAGCTGTGGATCAAGCGCCGCGAACCGTGGCTGAGGCCGATCGACGGCGCCGAGCAGCACCTGGAAAACCGGAGGTGACGGGCGCAGGCCGGTAGGCCACTGCGCTAGCGTGCTGGCAAAGATACGCATCGCTCAGCGCCCACCCGCCTGCTGCTTCTCCAGCTCCGCCAACTTCTCCCGCATCCTCGCCCCCATCGCAATCTGCGGATTCGAATAGCCGTCGTCCTTGCCGGCTTCCTTCTCGCGCTGCGCAATGACCTCGCGCGCCTTCGCATGCGCTGCTTCGAACGGCATGCCGGCGCGGATGTTTTCGTCGTACATCGCGCGGCCGAAGAAGGTCAGCGGCGAGCGGCGGCCGCAGCCGTAGGAGGTGTGGTCGGCGTCGGCTGCCGTCATCACCAGCGTGTCGTCGTCCGCCAGCGGCGCGATCCAGCTGCCGGAGAAGCAGGCGGAGATCGAGATCACCGCGTGCTTGATGCCGGCTTCGTTCAGCCAGGACTTGAGGTCCTGCGGCGTCACCGAGTCCACGTCCAGCGGCCAGAACGAGGTCGCGAGTTCGCCGTCGCGGCCGCCGTGCGAGGTCAGGTGGATGAACAGCACGTCTTCGTCCACGTCCATCTGCTCGCCCGCACGCTGGATCGCGCGCTCCAGGTTGATCGGCGTGGCCCAGGGCCAGTCAGGTGTTTCCTCGCGCTGGTTGATCAGTTCCAGCGGCGCCGCGCCATAACGCTTCTGCATGACCTCGGCCACCATGTGGCTCTCGCGGCGGAACACTTCCTCGTCGGCATTCGGCGCGAAGGTGATGGCGTAGACCTCGACCTTGCCGGGGTGCTGGGGCGGCACCGCGTCCAGCGCGTTCGCCAGCACATCGTCCTGCGCCTCGAAGACTTCCTGCGTGAGGCTGAACGGGGGCTCCTTGTCAGCCTCGGTCTCCGCGGGCGGGCGCTGCGGGTACCAGAAGTGCACCGGCTGGTAGAACTGCAGCAGCAGTTGCGAGCCGACCAGCAACAGCACCGCCGCAAAGCGTGAAAGCCCATTGGCCGTGCCACCCCGCCACAGCAGCCGGCCCTGCGCCGCGAAGACCCAGCCCATCCAGATCCAGCTGACCCACTGCACCAGCGCCACGGCCTGCTCGTCCTGGCTGTCCATGCCACGGATCAGCGGCACCAAGACCAGCGCGCTGCCCAGCACCAGCGGCAACATCAAGGCACAGAGCAAGGCCAGGCGCGCGCCCGCCTGCCGCAGCACCTGGCCCGGCTCGGCCGCAGGGTCGCGCACCGCCAGCCAGGCCACCAGCGCAGACACCACCAAGGCCATCCACGGATTCATCAGCAGCGCCGGCCAGTAGAAGCGCGCCGGGCCGTCGATGAACAGGCGCGCCAGCCCCAGTTCCGCGCCCAGCCCGACCAGCCACAGCAGCAACAGGACGCCCGCTGACAGCGGCAGGCCCTCGCCGTTGGCCCGCAGCAGCAAGGCCGCGCGCAAGCCTTGTGCCCACCAGGCGCCGAGTGCGCCACGGGGCAGCAAGGGCTCCTTCGGCGCCACGGCGACGAGCGGTGGTGCGTTTGTCTCTTCAGGCACTGCCGAGCCCTGCCCGGCCGATGCTTCATTCACCATCATCCACTCCCCCGATTGTTCTTGGCGACACAAGCCCGCCTTGTTTCAGCTGCCGGCCAAGGCCGATGGCGACCAGGCATCTGCATCCTGGTGACCGAAAAGTGCGCCAACGTAGCGTCCCAGGGACAGCTCGAAATGCCGGGCCGCGGCCGCCTCGCCCGCATCTGCTCGCCGGGCATCCGCCACGAAAGCCTGGAACAGGCTCCACTGGCTGGACAACTGCGAGACCACCAGGCGCGCCAGGTCGTAGGACAGCAGGTTGCCGTCATCGGTCCTGCGGAAGGACTCCCCGGTCCAGAACTGCTGGATGGTCTCTTCGTTCCAGAAGCGCACATGCATGGCGTGCAAGGCATGCGGCGTGTGCAGGCTTGGCCGGGCGCCGGCCACCCGGTGCTCGGTGTTGACGGCAAGCCCTTCGTCCAGCCACACCGGCAGGCGCAGATGAGCGAGCGCGCTGTGGGTCAGCTCATGCGCGATCACCGGCTCGATGTCGCGAAGCTCAGCACGGCACAGCACGAAGTGCGGGCAGCCAGCGTCGATGAACATGCCGCCACTGAAAGCGGCTTCGCCTTCTCCTGGGTCATGCGCGGCCACGTAGTGGTAGTAATCGTCTTCGTGGTCCAGCACCAGCACGATGCTTTTCATCCCGGCGGGAAAGCGCGCCAGCGGGCCCAGCACGCGCTCGATGCGCCCTCGCGTCCTGGCCACGTAGGCCGCCACGGCGTCAGCACTGGCGGGCTCCAGCGAGGACAG
>NZ_VIDT01000400.1 GCF_006519715.1 Ideonella azotifigens | reverse complement strand
CCATCGCCGATCACTACACCGAGACGGCGGCAGCGCTGAGTCTGGGCTTGTCTCAACCGTCGATTACGCTGGCGCTGCGCGACCTCGAACGTATCGTCGGCCGCGACCTCTTCCTGCGCACATCGCGCGGCATGGTCGCGACCACCTGCGGCCAGATCATGGTGCGCTGCGGCAAGCTGGCGTTGGCCGAGATCGGTGCCATCGGCAGTGACCTGGCCGCCAGCGTCGGCCTGGTCAGCGGCCGCTTGCTGGTGGGCGCTTTGCCGCTTTCGGGCACGGTGCTCGCGCCACGGGCGATCAGCCAGCTCGCCGCGGCGCATCCGGAGTTGCACGTGAGCGTCATCGAAAGTCCGTACGACGCTTTGCTGCAAGGCCTGCGCTGCGGCGACATTGACGTGATGGTCGGCACGCTGCACCCCAGCCCGCCCAACGACATGGTGCAGGAGCGCCTCTTCGATGACGTGCTGTCCGTGGTCGTGCGTCCGGGGCATCCGCTGGCGCAACGCAAGCGGCTGGCACTGCCCGACATTGCGAATGCCGAGTGGGTGGTGCCGTACCGCCGCACTCGCTCGCGCAACGTTTTCGAGCGGGCGATCCTGGCAGCGGGCCTGAGCCTGCCGGCCCACGCGATCGAGTCGAACACGGTGGCGATGGTCCGCGGGCTCCTGCGGGCGAGCGACCGGTTGTCCGTGCTGTCGCGTCGGCAGGCCCTGCACGAGCAGCGCAACGGCCAGCTGACGTTGTTGCCGATCGAACTGGCCGGCACCGAGCTGCAGATCGGCGTGGTGATGCGCGCTGACGCGATTCGATCGGCCGGACTCGAGGCGTTGCTGGCGGAGCTGCGCGCCTTGTGCGAGGAAGAGTCGATCGGCGACCTGCAGACTGCCGCGACCCTGTAGCGGCCGCGGTCAGCGCGGAGCGTCAATCGATGGTGATGTTGCCCGCTTTGACAACGGCCTGCCAGCGCTGCATTTCGCTCTTCACGTAGGCGTCGAAGCTCTCGGGTGACGAGGCAACGGGCTCCAGGCCGATTTCGGCGAGCCGTTTGACGACTTCGTCGTTCTTCAGCACGGCGGCGAAGTCGGCGTTCAGGCGCTTCACCAACTCGCGCGGCGTGGCGGCGGGCACCACGATGCCGTTGATGCTCTGCACATCGAACCCGGCATAGGTCTCGCCGATCGCCGCAATCCTGGGCGCGATGGCATCGCGTCTGGCGCTCAGCACCGCGATGGGCCGCAAGCGCCCGGCAGTGACATGGGGTAGTGAGCTGAACAGCGGATCGATCAGCACGTTGACGCGGTTCTCGAACACATCGCCGTAGGCGGCGCCGCTGCCCTTGTAGGGCACATGAGCCATGTCCAGGCCGGAGGTGAGCTTCAGCAATTCGCCAGCCAGGTGCATCGAGCTGCCGGCGCCTGGCGTGGCGTAGCTAAGCCTGCCCGAGTTCGCCCGCGAGTAGGCCAGCAGCTCTGCCAGCGAGTGCACGGGCATGCCGGACGCCACCGAGAGCAGCAGACTGGAGCGGGCGGTCAACATCACACCGGCCAGGTCCTTCTGGGTGTCGAACGGCATATTCCTGCGCAACGCCGGGTTGATCACATGCGAGGTCACGACCATGCCCAGCGTCGATCCGTCCGGGGGCGACTTGGCCACGTAGTCGGTGCCGATCATCGTGCCTGCGCCGGGCTTGTACTCGACCAGCAGGGGCTGTTGCCAGATCTTGGCCAAGTGGCGCTCGAGCAAACGTGCCAGCGTGTCGGTGCCGCCGCCCGGCACGTTGGGCACGATCAGCCGCATCGGCTTGTTTGGCCACTTGCCGGGCGGGTAGCTCGTCTCGGCGAATGCGCGGCTCGGGAACGCCAGGGCGGGGATCGACGCGCTGGCGACCATGAACTTTCTTCTAGTGGAATTCACCGGCCTTGTCTCCTTGGAGGTCTTGAGAAGAATTCTGCGGGCTTGCAGTGGCTCGCGCGCTGCGATTCGCAGCCGCAGCGATGCCGATTCCCTATGGCACCCAGCGGCGCGCTATCGGCAGAACGCATCGCCGCATGCCAATCTGCATTGGCGCCCGGGATGCTTGCTTCCTAGCATCGATGCTCTTCTTTCAACGAGCCCGAACCATGAACGAACAACTTCTCCAGCCAACCGCCAAGCCCGCAAGAACCGTGGTGCCGATCGTTCCGGCCAGCGGCAGCGCACACGGCTACGTGCCGGGTCAGCCCGACGAACTGCTGACGCGCATCGGCCCGGGCCAGCCCTGCGGTGAATTGCTGCGGCGCTACTGGCAACCGGTCGCTGCGTCCGCGGCGGTCACTCGCCGGCCGCAGCTCATCAAGGTGCTCGGCGAGGAGCTGGTGTTGTTCCGGACCGGCAACGGCCAGGTCGGGCTGCTGTACCCACGCTGCATGCACCGCGGGGCTTCACTCTATTACGGCAAGGTCGGCGCCGACAGCATCGCCTGCTGCTATCACGGCTGGCGCTTCGACACCGAGGGCCACTGCCTCGGCCAACCCTGCGAGCCCGACAACGGCCGTTTTCGCGACAAGGTGCGCCAACCCTGGTACCCGACCGAAGAGCGCTACGGGCTGGTGTTCGCCTACTTGGGCCCGCTGGACAAGAAGCCGGTGCTGCCGCGCTACGACATCCTGGAAGACCTGGCCCCTGGCGAGTTCCACGAGACCAGCGTGGGCGGCTGGGGTGCGACACGCGACGAAACCTTCGCCGCCACACCGCACGTGCCCTACAGCTGGCTGCAGATGAATGACAACATCATGGACCCCTTTCATGTGCAGGTCCTGCACTCGACCTTCAGCGTAGTGCAGTTCGCCGAGGAGTTCGCCGTGATGCCCTCGGTGGAATTCACGCGCACGCCGAACGGCTCGCAGGCAGTGGCCAAGCGCGTGCTCGACGACACCGAGTTCAGCCGCATCACCAGCTACTTCTTCCCGAACGTGATGTCGATCCCGGGTACCGACGTGAGCGACGGCCGGGCCAACCGGATCTCCTGGGTGGTGCCGGTGGACGACACCCACTACGTGCAGGTGCTGGTGGCACGCACCGCAACGGCGGGGGTGTTCGGCACGATGCGGTGGAAGGGCAAGGCCTGGGGTGAGATGACACGCGAGGAGTTGCAGGACTCGCCCAACGACTACGAGGCGCAGGCGAGCGCCGGCGTACTGAGCTTGCACTCCGAAGAACATCTCGGCACCAGCGACCGAGGCATTGTGATGATGCGTCGCATGCTGAAGGAGCAGATCGCCGTGGTGGCCGAGGGCGGTGATCCGCTCGGCACGAGCTTCGATCCCGGACAGCCGGTGATCAGCGTGCCGGCGGGGCACTTCTTCCGGCCTCTGGACAAGGCCTGAACGGCGAGGCACCGTCATGTTCCTGAACAACGCTTGCCAACTGCCGGGCACCCCCGGCCCCGCGGCGCTCGCCAGCCGAGGAGGACCTAGCATGGGCCACACCACCGACATGCTGCGCGTGATGGTGGCGGCACGCAACGTGGAGGCGGTCGACATCTGCAGCTTCGAGTTGGTGGACGCTGGCGGCGGAGCGCTGCCGCCATTCTCGGCCGGCTCGCATGTGGACGTATTGATCCGCGACGGCCTGACACGCCAATATTCGCTTTGCAACGATCCCGCCGAGAGCCACCGCTACCGGATCGCCGTGCTGCGTGACGCCCAGTCGCGAGGAGGCTCCAAGGCCTTGCACGACGGGGTGCGGGTGGGCGACAGCTTGACGATCAGCCTGCCGAAAAATCACTTTGCTCTCGCTCACGACGCGCAGCGGCATCTGCTGCTGGCAGGCGGCATCGGCATCACGCCAGTGCTGTGCATGGCGGAGCGCCTGGCCCGCATCGGCGCCGAATTCGAATTGCACTACGCCACGCGATCTCGCGAACGCACCTCGTTCATCCAACATCTCGCGGCGTCGTCGTTTGCGGGCCGTGTGCACCACTACTTCGGCGACTCGGAATCTCGCCTTGTGCTCACCGACCTGCTCGCGGCGCCCGTCGGCAACACCCACTTGTACGTGTGCGGCCCGAAAGGGTTCATGGACGCGGTGTTGACGACCGCCCGTTCCGCCGGCTGGCCGGAGGCCGCGTTGCACCACGAGTTCTTCGGCGCCGCTCTCGCCTCATCGGCGGACGATGCAGGCTTCCAGGTCAAGCTCGCCAGTTCCGGGCAAGTCGTCTGGGTGCCGAAGGAGATCAGCGTGGTGGCCGCGCTTGCGCAGGTGGGTGTGGAGATACCCACCTCCTGTGAGCAGGGTGTGTGCGGAACCTGCCTGACCCGAGTGCTCGCCGGCGAGCCGGACCACAAGGATCTCTACCTTTCGCCCGCCGAGCAGGCGGCGAACGACCAGTTCCTGCCGTGTTGTTCGAGGTCTCGCTCGGAGATGCTGGTGCTGGATCTTTGATGGGAGCCGCCTCGCGACGAAGACCTTCGACTCGCCAAGCGACTGCAGCCGATTGCCCACGCCATGCGAGGTGCGCCTCCGCGCAACTGGCATGCCCAGGCAGAGCGATCAGCCTTCTTCTTCACCCTTGATCGCAGAGTAGGGTGACGCCATGAGCAGGCTGGAAAGATGCACAGTGATGCGGACCAGCGTGCGTGTCGTGCCCGCCGTCTTGTCAGGCGTCCCGCTCAGATCGACATAGTTCTTGTCCATCGGCTCGCAGCTTCGCTCCGCGCTTCCTCCCCACACTTGGTCACCCTCGTGCAGTTGCGCTTCACTTCGTTCGTCGTGATCAACTTACGGCGGGACTTGCCCCCACAAGAGTACACCCATGCTGGGCCCACAAACAAAACGGGTTAGCCCCTTGCAGAGCTAACCCGTTGTTTTCTATGGTCGGGGTGGCGGGATTCGAACTCGCGACCCCTTGCACCCCATGCAAAAGAGACAACATTCCAAGATGTTCCAAGAAGCGCCAAAAAATGCAAAATATCTTTGTATTTCAATGGCTTGAAAACAATCATTGTTTCGAGATGCCCCAAGACGTGCACTGAAAGCCTGAAAAAAAATAGGCACCATATAGGCACCAGTAACGCTATGACGACGATCACGGATAAAGCGATGCAGGCAAGGCCTACAGGCAAGGACGTTTGGATCGTTGAAGATGGCGCCCGAGGCGAGGGACGCCTTGTCGGAAGAATCACGCCAGCGGGGGCCAGGGCTTTCTACTACCGGTACACCAGCCCCCCGCGTCAGAATACTTGTCGCCTCCA
>NZ_VIDT01000040.1 GCF_006519715.1 Ideonella azotifigens | reverse complement strand
GGCATTGGTGTTGGCGCCGTGGCCGAGCGCGATGCCGCGCGCGCGGGCCGCTGCCACGTCGATGCGCTCGTAACCCACACCCAGCGCGCAGACCAGTTCCAGATGCGGCATGGCCTGCATTTCCTCGGCCGTCAGGCCGATGGTGCCGATGGTCAGCACCGCGTTGATGCGGGCGCCGTGTTCGGCAATGGCCGATGCGCGCTTGGCACGGGGCGCGTAGATCAGCTCGCAGTGCGCCGCGATCATCGCGCGGTGCGCGTCGGACAGGGCATTCAGCATCAGCACAACGGGTTGCATCGCTCCGCTCACTCCAATTGAAAAAGGGACAGGAATGGAAACCTTCAGAGCACCACCGGCGCTGCCTCGCTGCGGTGCTGCAGCGTCCACATGCGGGCATAGCGCCCGCCCTGGGCCAGCAGGGCTTCGTGGTGGCCCCGCTCGACCACGCGGCCGGCCTCCATCACCAGGATCTCGTGCGCGTCGACCACGGTGGACAGCCGGTGGGCGATGACCAGCGTGGTGCGGCCCTCGGCGGCGCTCTTCAGCTCGGCCTGGATGGCGCGTTCGTTGGCCGAATCCAGCGCCGAAGTGGCCTCGTCGAAGATCAGGATGGGCGGGTTCTTCAGCAGCGTGCGGGCAATGGCAATGCGCTGCTTCTCGCCGCCGGAGAGCTTCAGCCCGCGCTCGCCCACCGTCGTCTCATAGCCCTTGGGCTGGGCCGCGATGAAGCTGTGGATGTGGGCGGCGCGCGCCGCGGCTTCGATCTCTTCCTGCGTGGCGCCGGTGCGGCCGTAGCCGATGTTGTAGCCCACGGTGTCGTTGAACAGCACCGTGTCCTGCGGCACGATGCCGATGGCCCGGCGCAGGCTGTCCTGGGTGACCGCGCGGATGTCCTGGCCGTCGATGGTGATGCGACCGCCACCGGCCTCGCTGACGTCGTAGAAGCGGTACAGCAGCCGCGCCAGCGTGCTCTTGCCCGCACCGCTGGCGCCGACCACGGCCACCGTCTTGCCCGCCGGGATCTCGAAGCTCAGGTCATGCAGGATGGGCCGCGCCGGGTCGTAGGCAAAGCGCACGTTCTCGAAGCGCACCGCCCCGCCGCGCACCTGCAGGTCCTGCGCGCCCGGCGGATCCTGCACCTCGCGCTCGCGCTCCAGCAGCTTGAACATCTTGTCCAGGTCGGTGATGCTTTGCTTGACCTCGCGGTACAGCACGCCCAGGAAGTTCAGCGGAATGTAGAGCTGGATCAACAGCGCGTTGACCATCACCAGGTCGCCCAGCGAGCGGTGGCCGTCCACCACGCCGGAAGTGGCCCGCCACAGCATGGCCAGCAGCGAGGTCGCGATGATCAGCTGCTGGCCGGTGTTCAGCATCGACAGCGTGGTCTGCGACTTGATCTGCGCGCGGCGGTAGGCGTCCAGCCCGCGGTCGTAGCGCTCGGCCTCGAAGTCCTCGTTGTTGAAATACTTCACCGTCTCGTAGTTCAGCAGCGCGTCCACTGCCCGGCTCTGGGCCTTGGAGTCCAGCTCGTTCATCGTGCGGCGGTACTGGGTGCGCCATTCGGTGACGCTGACGGTGAAGACGATGTAGCTGGCCAGCGCCGCCAGCGTGATCCAGACAAAGCCGGCGTCGAACTGGGTGCCCAGCAGCACCATCGCCAGCGTCAGCTCCACCAGCGTGGGCAGGATGGTGTAGAGCGAATACGAGATCAGCGACTGCAGCGCGCGCGTGCCGCGCTCGATGTCACGGGTCATGCCGCCGGTCTGCCGCTCCAGGTGGAAACGCAGGCTGAGCGCATTCAGGTGCCGGAAGGTCTGCAGCGCGATCTGGCGCGAGATGCCGTGCGTGGCCTTGGCGAACACCAACT
Source organism: Ideonella azotifigens (assembly GCF_006519715.1). Lineage (GTDB taxonomy): Bacteria > Pseudomonadota > Gammaproteobacteria > Burkholderiales > Burkholderiaceae_C > Ideonella > Ideonella azotifigens. The sequence continues at coordinate 16,228 of NZ_VIDT01000040.1, read as the reverse complement.
CGCGCAGCTCGCCGAACACCGAGGTGGCCAGCCGCAGCCCGGCATAGGCCAGCAGCAGCGCCACCGGCACCACCAGCAGCGCGCGCCGGTCGCCAGCCGGAATGGACAGGCTGTCGACCATGTGCTTGAGCAGCAGCGGCACGCCCAGGTTGGCCACCTTGGCCGAGATCAGGCAGCCCAGCGCCAGCACCACCCGCAGCTTGTACTGCCACAGGTAGGGCAGCAGGCGCTTGAGCGTGGCCCAGTCGGAGCGCTCCGGGGCTGCACCGGCCGCAGGTGCAGGGGGTTCCGACAGGGCAGAGGAAGCGCGGCGCATCGTGAAACAATCCAGCGAGATGTATGTCGATTCAAAGGAACCTTGCATGAGCGCAGCTCCCACGCCTTCCAGTGTGCCCCAGGCCGGCACGCCGGGCTTGCCGACCGATCAAACCCTGGTCATGCGTGTGATGCCCATGCCGGCCGATGCCAATGGCAACGGCGACATCTTCGGCGGCTGGATCATGGCCCAGGTGGACCTGGCCGGCTCGGTGCTGCCGGCGCGCATTGCCAAGGGCCGCATCACCACGGTGGCGGTCAACGAGTTCATCTTCAAGCAGCCGGTCTCGATGGGCGACCTGCTGAGCTTCTACGCCACCGTGACGCGCATCGGCCGCACCTCGGTGACGGTGCGCGTGGAGGTGTTCGCCGAGCGCAATCCCAGCAACCTGCAGGTGGTGAAAGTGACCCAGGCCAATCTGACTTACGTGGCCATCGACATGAACGGCCAACCGCGCGAGATCCCCAAGCCGCTGGCCGAATGATCCTGCACTGACGCTGCACAACCAACACGAGACACCCCATGTTCAAGAGCCTGCGAGTTCCGGAGCGCGCGTTTGCGCTGTTGATGTGGATCGTGTCGCTGGTCTTCGCCAGCTTCCTGATCGGCCTGGGTGGCAAGCTCATCGGCGACCTGCCGCAGGTCGAGCCCAGCCTCAGCGTCGAGCAGTTTGCCGACGCCAACACGCTGGCCGCCGAGCGCGAGCAGATCAAGGACCTGGACGAGCGTGAGCGCGCGCTGGGCGAAGACGCGGAGCAGGTGCGGCTGCAGATGACGGCCGCCAACAGCGCCTACCAGTCGGCCCGCAATGCGCAGCAGAACTGGCTGGCCAGCCGGCAAGTGACCGGCGACGCGAGCCAGGACCCCGAAGTGAAACGCCGCGTGGCCGAGTTGGACCGGCTGAAGGACGCCGAGCGCAGCAGCCAGCAGAAGCAGGAAAAGCTGAACCAGGAGACGCTGGACCTGCAGCAGGCCCGAGACGCGCACCAGCGCCGGCTCGACACACTGCTGCACGACGCCAGCGGCGCCTACGAACAAGCCATGTTCCGTCAGGAGCTGCGCGTGTTCGGCCTGCGGCTGGCGCTGACGCTGCCGCTGCTCGTCATTGCCGCCTGGCTGGTGCTGAAGAAGCGCCGCAGCGACCACTGGCCGCTGATGCGCGGCTTCGTGCTGTTCGCCGCCTTCGCGTTTTTCTTCGAGCTGGTGCCCTACCTGCCCAGCTACGGCGGCTATGTGCGCTACGGCGTGGGCATCCTCTTGACCGGCCTGGGCGGCCACTACGCGATCCGCGCGATGCGCCGCTACCTGGCGCGCCGTGCCGCCGCCGAGCAGCAGACCGAGGTGCAGCGCCGCCAGACGCTGGCGCCCGAGGAAGCGCTGAAGAAGATGGCCGCCAACGTCTGCCCCGCCTGCGAACGCGCCATCCTTACCACCGGCGACGTCAAGCCCGACTTCTGCGTGCACTGCGGCCTCACGCTGTTCAACCGCTGCGGTGGCTGCAGCACCCGCAAGAACGTGTTCTTCCGCTACTGCCCGAGCTGCGGACTGGGAGCGCAGCCGGAAGCGACGGCCGCCGAGCCGCTGCCGGGCAATCCGTCCGTGGGTGTCTAGCTTTCGCCCAGCAAGGGTCGCTGGCCGTTCTCGAACCAGGCGGTGTCGAAACCGTCCTTGAGCAGCACGGTTCTTGTCGACGGCGCCCCGGGCACCTGGGACCTCGCGACGTACTTCACGAGCGTACCGGCATCCTCGCTCAGCAAATGGGTGATCCCTTCGCAATCGCACTGCGCGATCAGCTTGAAGTCGTCCTTCACCCGCACGCGGTCGTCCTCGGCATCACGCTGGAACTGCCGCACCAGGATGCCGCAACGCATCGCGTGATCAACATTGAACGGCAGCACGACAAAGTTGCGCAGTGGCAAATCGTTGATGGCCTGCTTGACCTGGAATTCCGAGATCACGATGCTGGAGAGGTACATCGGCACCTGCCGCTGCACGCATTCACGAAAGTAGCGCATCGCCACCTCATGATGAGGCCGCTGAGGATTGGCAAACGTGATCAGGAAGCTGGTGTCCAACAGCACGCTGTTCAAGACTCGCCCCCGCGCAGTTCGTCGACCCAGGCCACCGGATCTGCAACGTCCTTCCAGGCCGCAGCGCCGCGTTGAGCCAAGCGGGCCAACTGCTCCTCGTCCACTGTCGAGGCGTATTCGACGAACGCCAACAGGCGTGCGTTGCGCAGCTCGCGTGTCAGCACGTTGTATTCGGCCTTCACACGCAGCATGGCAGTCTTGTAAAGGCGATTGACCTTGTCGTCACGCAGCAAGTCTTTTTCGGTGCTCACAGTCAATGTGGAACCGTCGGGCAAGCGCACATGGGCGTTGACCTTGTTGGCGCCGCCCAGGTCCTGGATCTCGCCGCGGATGTAGCGCTCGACCTGAACCCATTGATCGGCATCGTCGGCACGGTAGTCCGTCTGGGCACTCACGACGACGGGCTGCGACAGAAACGGTGCAGAGATCCGATAGGCCAGCGCCCGGCTCTTGCGTGCCGCCTTCTGCCAGCGCTCCACCACTTCCTTGCGCCGGGCGTCCAGGCCATCCAGCAACTCACCTGTCAGCAGCGCTTGCAGGTCCTGGAAGAGCTTGGGGGCGGCCGGCAGCGGTGCCGTCTCGATGGCGAGCGAGCCGTCCCGAATCGCCACTTCGAGTTGCTGCGTGTCCACTTCGCGGCCATTGCCACGAAGAAAGGTCTGCACATCATCGGCAAAGCGGGCCAGATCGCCCAGGCGCACACGATCCGGCCTGGCCTCATAGCCGGCAGAACTGTCTACCAACGCGAGCGTGATGCGCTGTGCTTCCATGATCAGCCGATTCTAGGCGGGCGAGGCAAGACCGCCCGGCGAGTGGCTTCAGGTGCTCGCGAAGCCGGGTGCCTCAGTTCAAGAGAACTTGCTGAAGTCCGGCTTGCGCTTCTGGAAGAAGGCCTGGAAGGCTTCGGCGGCTTCGGGGCTGCGCAGGCGCTGGCCGAAGATTTCGGCTTCGCTGGCCAGGGTCTGTTTGACCAGCGCGCGCTGGCCGGCCTTCATCAGGCGCTTGCTGTCGCGCACGGCGCCGGGCGGCAGCGCGTTGAAGCGCTCGGCCATGCGGCGGGCATGGGCCAGCACTTCGCTGGCTGGCAGCACGGCGTTGGCAATGCCCATCTCCACCGCTTCAGCGCCGTTGAACGGGTCGCCCAGCAGCAGCTTCTCGGCCGCCTTCACATGGCCCAGCAACTGCGGCACCAGCAGGCTGGAGGCGTACTCCGGCACCAGGCCCAGGCTGACAAACGGCATGGCCAGGCGGGCTTCGTCGCTGACGTAGACCAGGTCGCAATGCAGCAGCAGCGTGGTGCCGATGCCAACCGCAGCACCGGTGACGGCGGCGATGACCGGCTTCTCGCAGGCTTCGAGCGACTGCATGAACTGGAACACCGGCGAGTCCAGGCCTTGCGGCGGGCGCTGCATGAAGTCCTCGATGTCGTTGCCCGAGGTGAAGATGCCGGGCTGGCCGGTGATCAGGATGGCGCGCACGGTGCTGTCGAGCTGCGCGTCGTTGATCGCGTCGGCCATGGCCTGGTACATGGCCTGGGTCAGCGCGTTCTTCTTTTCGGGGCGGGCAATCTCGATGGTGGCCACGCCGTCCACGATGGCCGTCTTGATGCTCATGGAAGTCTCCTGCGATTCCTGAATGAAAAAGGGCGACCCTGGTAGGTCGCCCTCAAGAGGATAAGCCCGATCAGAGCGCCTCGAAGATGCCGGCGGCGCCTTGGCCCGTGCCGATGCACATCGTCACCATGCCGTACTTCAGCTTGTGGCGACGCAGTGCATGCACCACGGTGGCGGCGCGGATCGCGCCCGTGGCGCCCAGCGGATGGCCCAGCGCGATCGCGCCGCCCATCGGATTGACGACATCGGGGTTCAGCCCGAGGTCGCGGATGACAGCCAGCGATTGCGCGGCAAACGCTTCGTTCAGCTCGATCCAGCCGATGTCCGACAGGCTCAGGCCGCCGTTCTTCAGCGCAGCGGGGATCGCGGCGATCGGGCCGATGCCCATGATCTCCGGCGGCACGCCACGGCTGGCGAAGCTGACGAAGCGCGCCAGCGGCTTCAGGTCGAACTGCTTGAGGATCTTTTCCGAGACCAGGATCAGCGCGCCGGCGCCGTCGGAGGTCTGTGAGCTGTTGCCAGCCGTGACGCTGCCTTTGGCGGCGAACACCGGGCGCAGCTTGGCCAGGCCTTCGAGCGAGGTGTCCGGGCGGGCGCCTTCGTCCAGGCTGACGGTGCGCACGTTCTTCGTGATCTCGCCGGTCAGCAGGTTGGGCACGCGCTCGATCACGTCGACCGGGCAGATCTCGTCGGTGAATTCGCCGGCGGCCTGGGCTTTCAGCGCCTTCTGGTGCGAGGCCAGCGCAAACGCGTCCTGGTCTTCGCGGCTGACCTTCCACTGGTCCGCGACCTTCTCGGCGGTCAGGCCCATGCCGTAGGCAATGCCGACGTTCTCGTCCTTGGTGAAGATCTCGGGGTTGAACGAGGGCTTGTTGCCACCCATGGGCACCATGCTCATCGACTCGGCACCACCGGCGATCATCAGGTCGGCCTCGCCAACGCGGATGCGGTCGGCAGCCATCTGGATCGCGCTGATGCCCGAGGCACAGAAGCGGTTGACGGTGATGCCGCCCACCGTGTGCGGCAGGCCGGCCAGCGCCACGGCGATGCGGGCCATGTTCATGCCCTGCTCGCCTTCGGGGAAGGAGCAGCCGATGACCGCGTCTTCGATCAGCGCCGGGTCCAGGTTGGGCACCTGGGCCAGGGCCGACTGGATGGCGCGCACCAGCAGGTCGTCGGAGCGGGTGTTCTTGAAGTAGCCGCGGCCGGACTTGCCGATGGGGGTGCGGCTGGCGGCGACGATGTAGGCGTCTTGCACTTGCTTGGTCATGTCAATCTCCTTGTCCTCTACCCTGGATCAGGGCGCAGACCATGTCTTAACCGGGTAGACGCCGCGGAACCGGCTTTGCCGGGCCGCTGGTGTCGCCCCCTTGAGGGGGAGCGGCGCTAGCCGCTCGGGGGTGGGTCAATTCCGGACCGGCTTGCCGGTTTGCAGCATGCCCATGATGCGTTCCTGGGTCTTGGGATGTTCCAGCAGCGCACAGAAGTGCTTGCGCTCCAGCGCCATCAGGTATTCCTCGGTCACCAGCGTGCCGGCGTCCACTTCACCGCCGCAGACCACGTCGGCGATCAGGCTGGCGATGTGGAAGTCGTGCTTGCTGATGAAGCCACCGTCGCGCATGCCGACCAGCTGGGCCTTGATGGTGGCGATGCCCATGCGACCAGCAACCGGGATCGGCTTGGCGACCGGTGCGCGGTAGCCGGCGTTGGCCATGGCCTTGGCCTGGCTGATGGCGATGTAGAGCAGCTCGTCCTTGTGCGGCACGACGATGTCGCTGTCCAGCAGGTAGCCCAGCTTCTTGGACTCCAGCGCACTGGTGCCGACCTTGGCCATGGCCGCAGCCTGGAAGCCTTCCTTCAGGAAGTTCAGCAGGTCCGCGCCGGCACCGGCCACCGCGTTTTCAGCGGCACGGCGGGCGATGTAGGTCAGGCCGCCACCGCCGGGGATCAGGCCCACGCCAACTTCGACCAGACCCATGTAGCTTTCCATCGCCACCACGCGCTGGCTGCAATGCACGGCCAGCTCGCAGCCGCCGCCCAGCGCGATGCCGCGCACTGCCGCAACCGTCGGCACGCTGGCGTAGCGCATGCGCAGCATCATGTCCTGCAGCTTCTTCTCTTCCGGTGCAATCCCCTTGGCACCCTTGGCCATGAAGACCGGCATCAGGGCTTCGAGGTTGGCGCCAGCGGAGAACACGTCGTCCGGCGACCAGATCACCAGGCCTTGGTAACTCTGCTCGGCCAGTTCCACAGCCTTGAGCAGGCCTTCCGTGACGGTCGGGCTGATCAGGTGCAGCTTGGCCGTGATGCTGGCGATGACGACTTCGCCGTCCAGCGTCCAGACACGCACTTCGTCGTTCTTGAACAGCTCGGTGCCGCTCTTGAGCGGATCCACCGCGCCGCTGCCCAGCACGGCTTCGGGGAAGTGCTGGCGACCGTAGACCGCGAGCTTGGAGACCGGCAGGTAGGTTGATTGCGCAGCCGACCACGAGCCTTCGGGCGTGTGCACGCCAGTGCGGCCGTCGAACACCCAGGCGGGCAGCGGCTCCTTGCAGAGCGCCTTGCCGGCTTCGATGTCGTCCTTGATCCAGCCGGCCACCTGCTGCCAGCCGGCTTCCTGCCACAGCTCGAACGGGCCTTGCTTGGCGCCGAAGCCCCAGCGCATCGCGAAGTCGATCTCGCGGGCCGAGTCGGCGATGTCCTTCAGGTGCACCGCGGCGTAGTGGAAGCCGTCGCGCAGGATGGCCCACAGGAACTGGGCCTGCGGGTTGGTCGACTCACGCAGCAGCTTCAGGCGCTCTGCGGCCGGCTTCTTGAGGATGCGGTCGACGATGGCGTCGGCCTTGCCGCCGCCCGGCACATATTCGCCCTTGACCGGGTCCAGGCGCAGGATGTCCTTGCCGACCTTCTTGTAGAAGCCGGCGCCGGCCTTCTGGCCCAGCGCGCCCTGCTCGATCAGCTTGGCCAGCACCGGCGGCGTGGCGTAGCTGCCGTAGAACGGATCGTCCTTGAGATTGTCCTGCAGGGTCTTGATGACGTGGGCCATGGTGTCCAGGCCGACCACGTCCGCGGTGCGGAAGGTGCCGGAACTGGCGCGGCCGAACTTCTTGCCGGTCAGGTCGTCGACCACGTCGTACGACAGGCCGAACTGCGCGGCTTCATGGATGGTCGCCAGCATGCCAGCGATGCCCACGCGGTTGGCGATGAAGTTGGGCGTGTCCTTGGCGCGCACGATGCCCTTGCCCAGCGTGCTGGTGACAAAGCCTTCGAGCTGGTCCAGGTAGCTGGCCACGGTGGTCGGCGTGGGGATCAGCTCGACCAGGCTCATGTAGCGCGGCGGGTTGAAGAAATGGATGCCGCAAAAGCGCGGCTTGATCTCTTCAGGCAGCGCTTCGCTGAGCTTGGTGATCGACAGGCCAGAGGTGTTGGACGCGACGATGGCGTGCGGCGCGATGAAGGGCGCAACCTTGGTGTACAGGTCCAGCTTCCAGTCCATGCGCTCGGCGATCGCCTCGATCACCAAGTCGCATTCCTTGAGCAGGTCAAGGTGCTCTTCGTAGTTGGCCGGCGTGATGCGGGCCGCGTCTTCCGGCACGCCCAACGGCGCCGGCTTCAGCTTGGCGAGATTGGCAATCGCCTTCAGCGCGATGCCGCTTTTAGGGCCCTCTTTGGCCGGCAGGTCGAACAGCACGACCGGCACCTTGACGTTGACCAGATGGGCGGCGATCTGCGCGCCCATCACGCCGGCGCCCAGCACGGCAACCTTGCGAACCTGGAACCTGCTCATTGCTTCTCCTTGTGTGTCTTATTCGACACGAATCCATGTTTGGGTGCGGCCGAACAGCGGCGCACCGATGTAGCCCCGGACTTCCAGTTTCTTGCCACCGTCGACGGGCTTGAGCCGGACCTTGTAGACCTTGCCGTTGTTCGGATCGAGGATGTCGCCCCCGTCCCACAGCTCGGCGTCATCCGGGTTGTGCTTGACGGCTCGGATGATGGTCATGCCCATGATGGCCTGGTCCTTGCGCTCGTCGCTGCACTTCTCGCAGACGGCGTTGGCCTTGGCCGGATCCATCAGCTTCTCGATCTTGCCACTGAAGATTCCCCCGTTGTCCGTCACGCGCACCAGCGACTTCTCGGTCTTGGTTTCGTCGTCGATGGTCTTCCACAAACCGGCCGGCGTGGCCTGTGCGGATGCGGCCGCCGCAAAGGCGGCCAGTGACAGGGCGATCAGGGTGTTCTTCATCGGTTTGTCTCCAGGACAATGGCACGGTGGCCGGGGGTGATGCGGCGCCGCTCTGCGGCGGCGCTCGGTGGCTTCTGGAACCTGTGACTTTAGAAAAGGGCCTCGTCCATCTCCAGCGGGGCCAAGCCGGCCCGGCAGGTGCGGATCAGGCTGGCCGTTTCAGGCAGCAGCTTGGCGAAGTAGAAGCGCGCGGTGATCAGCTTGGCCTTGTAGAAGGGGTCGCCCGAGTTCTGCCTTTCCAGCGCGACCTTGGCCATGCGAGCCCACATGTAGGCGAACACCAGGTGGCCGACGACGCGCAGGTAGTCCACCGCCGCGGCGCCCACTTCGTCGGCATTGCCCATGGCCTTCATGCCGACTTCCATCGTCAGCTTGGTGACCTTCTCGCCCAGGTCAGCCAGCGGGTTGACGAATTCCTGCATCTCTTCGGAGATACCTTCGTCTTCCACAAACTGGGCCACCATCTTGCCCAGCTTCTTCATCTTCTTGCCGTTGTCACCCAGGATCTTGCGGCCCAGCAGGTCCAGCGACTGCACGGTGTTCGTGCCTTCATAGATCATGTTGATGCGGGCGTCGCGCACGTACTGCTCCATGCCCCATTCGTGGATGAAGCCATGGCCACCATAGACCTGCATGCAGTGCGAAGTGGCAATCCAGGCGTTGTCGGTGATGAAGGCCTTGATGATGGGCGTCAGCAGCGCGACGGCGTCCGCCGCTTCGGCGCGCACGGCCTCGTCCGGGTGGTGCAGTTCCTTGTCCAGCTGGACCACGGTGTAGGTGGCCAGCGCGCGGGCGCCTTCGGCATAGGCACGCGCGGTCAGCAGCATCTTGCGCACGTCGGGGTGCACGATGATGGGATCGGCCGGCTTGTCCGGTGCCTTCGGGCCGGACAGCGCACGCATCTGCAGGCGGTCCTTGGCATAGGCCACGGCGTTCTGGTAGGCCACTTCGGTCAGGCCCAGCGACTGGTTGCCAACGCCCAGGCGGGCGGCGTTCATCATCACGAACATGGCTTGCAAACCCTTGTTCGGCTGGCCGACCAAGGTGCCGACGGCGTTCTCCAGCACCAGCTGCGCGGTGGCGTTGCCGTGGATGCCCATCTTGTGTTCGAGGCCGGCGCAATAGATGCCGTTGCGCTCGCCCAGCGAGCCATCGGCATTGACCATGAACTTCGGCACGACGAACAGCGAGATGCCCTTGGAGCCGACGGGCGCGTCCGGCAGGCGGGCCAGCACCAGGTGGATGATGTTGTCCACCATGTCGTGTTCGCCGGCCGAGATGAAGATCTTCGCGCCGGTGATCTTGTAGCTGCCGTCGGCCTGCGGTTCGGCCTTGGTGCGCAGCAGGCCCAGGTCGGTGCCACAGTGCGGCTCGGTCAGGCACATGGTGCCGGTCCACTCGCCGCTGGTCAGCTTGGGCAGGTAGGTCTGCTTCTGCTCGTCGGTGCCGTGTGCGTGCAGCGCTTCATAGGCGCCGTGCGACAGGCCCGGGTACATGGTCCAGGCCTGGTTGCCGCTGTTGAGCATCTCGTACAGGCACTGGTTGACCGTGTGCGGCAGGCCCTGGCCGCCGTATGCCGGGTCGCACGACAGCGCGGGCCAGCCACCTTCGACGTACTGCTTGTAGGCTTCCTTGAAGCCCTTGGGCGCGCTGACTTCGTGCGTGGTCTTGTCCAGCGTGCAACCTTCGGCGTCACCGCTCAGGTTGATCGGGAAGATCACCTGCGAGGCGAACTTGCCGCCTTCTTCCAGCACCGCATTGATGGTGTCGACGTCCACCTCGGCAAAGGCCGGGATCTGCTTGAACTCGCTGGCGACATCAAACAGCTCGTGCAGCACAAACTGCATGTCGCGCACGGGTGGGTTGTACTGGGGCATGGAAGTCTCCTGATGGACGTCGATTAACGATGGGCCGCGCGCGGCGCCAGAGGGGAAAGCGTGGCCTCGGCCGATTCGGGCGAGGCGGCGTAATCGCGAACGATGCGGGCGAAGCCGGAGCGCGCACGCTCCACGGCACCGGGGTGGCGAAGAAAACGGGCGTCGTGATGCAGCGCCAGGATCAGGCCGTGCACCTCGAACAACATTTGGCTCGGGTCGGTGTCGGTCCGCAAGTGGCCGGTTTCGATGGCCAGGCGGATGGCCCGCTCCATTGCCGCCTGCCAGGCCTTGACCATGCCGGCCAGCGCGTCGCGCACCGGGCCTGGCCGGTCGTCGAACTCGACGGCGCCAGAGATGTAGATGCAACCGGAGTCGATTTCGACCGCCACCCGCTTGACCCAGTTCTCGAACAGCGCCCGCACGCGCGGAAGGCCACGTGCCTCGCGGATGGCCGGGAAGAACACCTCTTCCTCGAACTTCGCGTGGTATTCCTTGATCACCGAGATCTGCAGTTCCTCGCGCGAGCCGAAGTGGGCGAACACACCCGACTTGCTCATGCCCGTGACCTCGGCCAGCGCGCCGATGGACAGGCCTTCCAGCCCCATGTTCGAGGCCAGGCCCAGCGCCGCATCGAGGATGGCGGCGCGGGTCTGCTGACCTTTTTGCATGGTGCGGGCGCTGGCGCGGCGAGGAGCTGGCTGACTGAGCACGGTGCGGGATTGCGGCTGGGTGTCGGATCGGAATGAAACGAACGATCGTGCTATTTTGCAGAAATCAGCGCCGACACGCGAGTCCTTGTCCTGATTTTTTTTGGGGAAAAGCACTGCCAGCAACCCAGCGCTTCACGTTTTGCCCGGAGACGCTCGCGAATTTCGGGTTTACCCGCAACCGTCGCGACGGCGACTACGTCACAGCGCGACGCTGGCAGCCACACGCCGGGCAAGTTATGCTTGACGGTTAAGGAGCGCGCCACATCATGGAGGTGCTACAGCTGGACATCTCGGGTCGCCCGCAGGCGTGGATGACGGTCAAGGAAGCCGCCGTTCTCTATGCCAGCAACGCCATTGCCTGGACCCTGGGCGATGCCTTCCATGTGATGCGCGGCGGCATGCAGCGCACCACCGGCCTGCAGTCTCGCATCGAGCTGCACCCCATCATTGCCGTGCGCGGCGCCATTCCCTCCCGCGCCTGGCGCCAGGCGCCGGCGCTGGCCAATCCCAAGCTGTTTGCCCGCGACCGCCACGTGTGCGCCTACTGCGGCCACCGTTTCGCATTCGACGAACTGACCCGCGAGCACATCATCCCGGTGTCTCGCGGCGGGCAGGACAGCTGGATGAACTGCATCACCGCATGCCGCGGCTGCAACGGCCACAAGGGCAACCGCCTGCCCGAAGAAGCCCGCATGGGCCTGCTCTACCTGCCCTACGTGCCCAGCCTGCACGAGGACATGATCCTGCGCGGCCGGCGCATCGTGGCCGACCAGATGGAGTTCCTGCTCGCAAGCGTCCCGCGCAGCAGCCGCTTGCACGGCTAGACATGACGTACCCGGGCTCGCGGGTACGCGAGCCCACCCGCCGAGCGGGTTGCGCTGCCAGCTTGGGGCGGCCCGGCGCCGGCAGCGTTTGTTTGCACCCGGACTCGCGGGTACGCAAGTCCACCCGCCAGGCGGGTAACGCTGCCGCCTTGGGACGGCCCGGCGGCGGCAGCGTAAGAACGGAGCGCCCAGCAAAAAGCCGCCCGAAGGCGGCTTTTGTTTGGGAGCGGCGCTCGCTCAGACCGAGAAGCTGGAGCCGCAGCCGCAGGTGGTCGTGGCGTTCGGGTTCTTGATCACGAACTGGGCGCCTTGCAGGTCTTCCTTGTAGTCGATCTCGGCACCGCTGAGGTACTGCAGGCTCATCGCATCGATCAGCAGCGTCACGCCGTTCTTGCTCATCTGCGTGTCGTCGTCGTTGACGATTTCATCGAAGGTGAAGCCGTACTGGAAGCCGGAGCAGCCACCACCCTGCACGAACACCCGCAGCTTCAGATCCGGATTGCCTTCTTCGGCCACCAGGTCGGCGACCTTGGATGCCGCGCTGTCGGTGAAGACGATGGGGGCCGGCATGTCGCTGGTGGCATCAGCAACAGGGACGAGGGTTTCGGCGACGGCGTTCATGGCAAATCCTTGGAAAAAATCTAAGCGGGGCGGCTGGGCGGGAACGGGTAGAGCGGTTCTCAGACCTCGTTCGAGGCCGCCAGCTTCAGGGTCGGCTTGTCTTCTACGGCAGACCGAGGCCTCAATTCTCCATCGATGGTGGCACCCTGGTGCATTTCAAGGGCTTCATAACGCACATCACCGACGATTCTGGCCTTGGGTTGCAGTTCCAGCAACTCGCTGGAATGCACGGGACCGTGCACCTGCCCGTTGATGATGACGTGTCCAGCATTGACCTTGCCCATGACCCGGGCATTTTCGCTGATCACCAGCAGGCTGGGGCCTTCGCCATCGGCGACCACGTCCCCGTGGACTTCGCCATCGATGCGCAAGCCATCCTTGAAGCGCAACTCGCCCGAAACGATGTTGCCCTCGCCGATCAGGCTGCGGATCGGGGGCTGCTTCTTCTTGCCGAACAACATGAACTGACACTCCTTAGCGGTGTTTTAGTCTTCAGCCCCGGCCGGCGGATGTGGGTCGCCTGTCCCGTGAACTGCCCAACGCGTGGTGCCAACGGATGCACGAAGCGTGCTCAGAGTTTCAGCGTCTGCGTGGCGCGAACGCCGCCCGCGCTGTCCGTCACCCGCAGGACGACGGATTTGACCACGGCATGCGCCGGGCCGTCGACCCGCCCTTCCACCCGCACGTACTGCTTGACCTGCAGCGGCTGCGCACCACCGGGCAGCGTCAGGGTCCAGGGTTTGCCGTCCTCGGTGCCGGAAAAGGTCAGCTCGTAATGGCCGCTGAAAGCCTGCGCCTGGCGGCCACTCTGCATCACCAGCAACTGGTAGCGCCAGTGGCCGGGCGACTCCTGATCGACCTGCAGGCCGCGCACCTGCAGCGACTCCGCGCCGGCGCTGGCCGTTGTCGGCAGCAGGCGCTCGAAGAAGCCCAGGTCGGCCTTGAGGCTCATCTTCTCGGCTTCGGACTGCTTCAACTGCTCGACCAGGCGCTCCTCGGCGGCGCGTTCGGTCTTCAGCAGGCTCTCTGCCGTGTTAGCAATGGACTGGGCGTGTTCGCGCTCCTCGCGCAGTTGGCTCAGCTCGTTGCGCAGCCGAACCAGCTCGGCCTGGGCGCCGCGGTCCAGCCCGGCGATCTCCTTGCCGAACTCGAAGGCCCAAAGCGCAATCGCCGCCGAGAAGCCCAGCACGACCGCAGCAGCGACCCAGCGCAAGGGCCAGGCCATCTGGCTGCGCACCGTCATGCGTGGCGACGAGATCGACAAACGGCGGCGAATCAGTTTCCAGCGCATACAACACTCACCGCGACAAGCACAAAGTGGAACGGCATCGGCACTTCAGCCCATGCTCCCTGGCAGCTTTTCCGCATGGCGCACCCAGAAACGACAAAGGCCGCATGAAGCGGCCTTTGCTGTTCGGCTTTCCCAGGGACACCGGGAAAGACGTGTCGGATGGATCAGCGCTTGCTGAACTGCTTCCTGCGACGCGCGCCGTGCAGACCGACCTTCTTACGTTCGACTTCACGCGCATCGCGCGTCACGAAGCCGGCGTGGCTCAGGTCAGGCTTGAGCGCCGCATCGTAATCGATCAGCGCACGGGTGATGCCGTGACGCACTGCGCCGGCCTGGCCGGACTCGCCGCCACCGTGCACGTTGACCTGGATGTCGAACGTCTCGTTGTTGCCGGTCAGCAGCAGCGGCTGGCGCACGATCATGATCGAGGTCTGACGGCCGAAGTATTCGCCGACGGCCTTGCCGTTGACGACAATCTGGCCAGTGCCCTTCTTGATGAAGACGCGAGCAACCGACGACTTGCGACGGCCGGTGCCATAGTTCCAATTACCGATCATTCAGCGCTCCTCAGATTGCCAGCGGCTTGGGCTGCTGCGCGGCGTGCGGGTGCTGGTCACCGGCATAAACCTTCAGCTTCTTGATCATCGCGTAGCCGAGCGGGCCCTTGGGCAGCATGCCCTTGACGGCCTTTTCCAGGGCGCGGCCCGGATGCTTGGCTTGCATGTCCTTGAACTTGGTGCCGTAGATACCGCCCGGGAAGCCCGAGTGACGGTAGTACACCTTGTCGTTGGCCTTGTTGCCGGTGACGCGGATCTTGTCGGCGTTCAGGATGATGATGAAATCACCGGTGTCGACGTGAGGCGTGTAGATGGCTTTGTGCTTGCCGCGCAGTCGGAGTGCCACTTCGCTGGCAACACGTCCGAGCACCAGATCGGTGGCGTCGAGCACAAGCCACTCGTGCGTCACTTCGGCCGGCTTGGCGCTGAAGGTCTTCATGAGAGGTTCTCTTTGAAAGAGAGGAAACGGCTGTTCGAACGGCTGGCCATTCACCATCGGAACCACTTGGAGACTGCCTTCACCCCGCCGCTCACGTGAAGCACGTGGCAGACTGGGATGCTTGCAGCCGGCGGCCTCTCAGGCTTCCGGTTGCCCTGCCTCTCTTGAGTTCTTTCAGGTTCAGTCATTGCTGGCTGAACATTGCAAGAACTTTGCAAAAGCATGACCCGTTCTCCCCGCCGATTGCGGGAAAGCCGACGAGTATAGCCGAAACCACAGTGCTCGCAAACAGGCCGCGGCCCGCAATCCCCCTGCAGCTCCGGGCTTCGGTGGCCGGCATCGCGGTTATACTAGGGTTTTCCCTTGGTTCTCATTGACCACCCCTCACTTGGGAGCGCGCATGGCTGACCCGGTCCAGGCGCAAACGCCTCAACCCCCCACGCCTTACCGCTGGATTCCGATCCGCTCGCTGGTCTCACGCCATCGCGGGCGCGTGCTGTCGCACCTGCTCGCGCTGAGCGCGGAAGACCGTTACCTGCGTTTTGGCTACATGGCCAGCGACGAGCAGATCAAGCGCTACGTCGAGCGACTGGATTTCCGCCGCGACGAAATCTTCGGCATCTTCAACCGCCGGCTGCAGCTCATTGCCATGGCCCACCTGGCCTACCTGAGCGAGGGCATGCCAGGGGTGGCTGCGTCCTCCCGGCACATGGCCGAGTTTGGCGTGTCGGTGGCCGTGAGCGCGCGCGGGCGGGGTTACGGCGCCCGGCTGTTCGACCACTCGGTGCTGCACGCCCGCAACCGCGGCGTGACCCAGCTGATCATCCACGCGCTGAGCGAAAACACCGCGATGCTGCGCATTGCCCGCAATGCCGGCGCCACCGTGGTGCGCGACGGCGGCGAGGCCGAGGCCAGGCTGCAGTTGCCGGGCGACTCGTTGGCCTCGCGTGTGGAAGCGCTGGTCGAAAGCCAGGCGGCCGAGTTGGACTACCGCTTCAAGAGCAATGCCCAGCACATGGACCGGCTGGTGAACTTCTTCAGCTTCGGCCTGTTGCGCAGCCGCAAGCAGGCGCCGGCCGCGAACAGCGAGCTGGACGCGCCCCACGATCCGCCCAAGCCCGGCGCCTGAGCGGCGGACAGCGCGGGCGTACCATGCCCCGATGCCTGTTTCTCCCTCGGACTCCCCTGCCGTCTCCCCCGCCACTTCCCCGTTTGCAACACTCGACCCGCAAGCGGTGCTGCAGGCGCTGACGCTGGCCGGCCTGCCGGCCGATGGCCGGCTGCTGCAGCTGAACTCCTACGAAAACCGCGTCTGGCAGGCGCACCTGGACGACGGCCGCGTGGTGGTCGCGAAGTTCTACCGGCCCGAGCGCTGGACGGACGCGCAGCTGGCCGAGGAACACGCTTTTTCCGCCGAGCTGGCCGACGCCGACCTGCCGGTGGTGCCACCGCTGGTGCTGGCGCCCCAGTGGGAAGACCCGGCTTTCAGATTGGTGGACGGCGTGCCGACGCTGGGCATTGCCGAGGTCAACGGCGCGACCTTCCGCATCGCCGTCAGCGAGCGCCGAGTCGGCAGAGCGCCGGAGCTGGAACAGCCCGAGACGCTGAGCTGGCTGGGCCGCTTGCTGGGCCGGCTGCACGCGG